>WFTU01000435.1 GCA_015485375.1 Paracoccaceae bacterium
CGAATCGAACAACGTCAGAAGCTGCGCCTTGGCCGCGCCACCGTTCCATTCGCGATCACGCTTGAAAGATTCCAGCAATTGCTCGATCGCCCCGTCGGCATCGCCATTCGCCGCCAGCGCCGTCGCCAGATCAAGCCGCGCCTGATGGTTGTCGGGGTCCGCCTCCACTGCCTTGCGCAGATCGGCCGTTTCGCCCACATCCTCGGCCGCCTCGGCCAGTTCCAGTTGCGCCAATGCCGCGGCCAGCGCCGGATCGTCCTTCTTGCCCTCGGGGATCATGCTCAGGAACCCCTTGGCATGCTCGATATCGCCCAGCGCCAGATGGGTGCGGATCGCACCGGACAGCGCGGGGAGGCTGGTTTCGTCCTCTTCCAGAATGGCGGCAAAGGTCTGCGCCGCATCTTCCAGCTGCCCGTCCTCCAGCATTTCCTCGGCCATGGCGATGGCGTCTTCCAGCCCGCCCGGACCCTGCGCCGCGACCCGTTTCACAAACTCCTTGAGTTGCGAGGCAGGCTGCGCGCCCATGAACCCGTCCACCGGCTTGCCGTCAACAAAGGCATAGACCGTCGGGATCGACTGGATCTGCAGTTGCGAGGCAATCTGCTGGTTTTCATCCACATTGACCTTGACCATTTTCACCGAACCGCCCGCGGCCTGCACCTCGGCCTCCAGCGCGGGGCCGAGCGATTTGCACGGGCCACACCACGGCGCCCAGAAATCGACAATAACGGGGGTTTCTTTCGACGCCTCGATCACATCGGCCACAAAAGTCGCCTCGGTGGCATCCTTGATCAGGTCGGCATTGTTTTCCAGTTCCATCAGAATTCTCCGTTTTCGCATCTGCGATATATCAGTTGACCCTTAATTAAGCGCGATTGCGCCGCCCATCAAGGCGCGCCCATATCTTTCATCAGCGCCGCATGTCGCGACAGGAAGTCCGCTTTCACTTCCATCGGCGCGCGCAGGCTCAGCTGCATCTTGCGCAAGGCCTCGGGCTTCGGGATGCCGAACAGCCTGTTGGCCTCGCTTTCCGAGAACCCCGCGATCTGTATCGCCTCCAGCCATGCCGAGATCCTGTCCGCCCGCTTGATCTGCTGCTTCACCGTTTTCGGCACCTCCGCCGGAAGCCCGAAGCGGATATGCACCGCCGCCATAAGCCGCGCATCCATCGCCTTGTAGCCCGGCCCCACGGCCGCTTTCACCGGCGAGATCATATCCCCGATCACATACTCAGGCGCATCGTGCAAAAGCGCCGCCAGCCGCCACTTCAGCGGCGCTTTCGGCGCAATCAGCCCGAAGATATGTTCCACCAGCACCGAATGCTCGGCCACCGAATAGGGGAACTCGCCATAGGTCTGCCCGTTCCAGCGCGCCACAAAGGCCAGCCCGTGGGCGATATCCTCGATCTCGATATCCAGCGGCGAGGGGTCCAGCAGGTCCAGCCTGCGCCCCGAAAGCATCCGTTGCCAAGCGCGTGTCGTCAAATCTTCGTTCCTTTTCTCCGGCCCCCCGTTTTGCGCCAAACGCCCTCTATTGTCGAGAGGGATGCACGGTGCTATTGGGGGCGCAGATTTGATCGCGTGACCATAAAGGAGCCCCCGCGAATGTCCGATTATATTGTCAAAGACATCAACCTTGCCGAATTCGGTCGCAAGGAACTGAACATTGCCGAAACCGAGATGCCCGGCCTGATGGCCCTGCGCGCGGAATACGGCGACAGCAAACCGCTCAAGGGCGCGCGTATTGCCGGCTCGCTGCACATGACCATCCAGACCGCCGTGCTGATGGAAACGCTGGTGGCACTGGGTGCCGAAATCCGCTGGGCAAGCTGCAATATTTTCTCGACGCAGGATCACGCCGCGGCAGCGATGGCAGCAGCAGGCATTCCGGTGTTTGCTATCAAAGGGCAGTCGCTGGAGGAACACTGGGACTATCAGGACCGGATATTCCAGTTCGAGGGCGAGCCTTGCAACCTCATTCTGGACGATGGCGGCGACGCAACGCTTTATGTGCTTCTGGGCGCGCGTGCCGAAAACGGCGAACCCGAATTGCTGGAAACCCCGCATTCCGAGGAAGAAGAAGCGATCTATGCGCAGATCAAGAAGCGCCTTGCCGCCTCCCCCGGCTGGTTCACCATGC
>WFTU01000436.1 GCA_015485375.1 Paracoccaceae bacterium
AGGCGATGTTCACCTTCCCCGACATTCCCGAACGCATCCAGCCCCGCGATGTGCCGGCCATCCTGCGCTCCTTGCCGCAGGATACCCTGCTTGTTGCCCTGCGCGGTGCGGAAACGGCCGCGCCGCAAGCGGCGGAGTTCCTGCTCTCCAACCTGTCGAAACGCGCGGCGGAGCAGTTGCGCGACGACCTTGCGGAGCTGGAGCCGGTCAAACAGAAAGAGGTGGATTCGGCAATGAACGAGGTCATCGCCGCCATTCGCGAACTGGAAAAATCCGGCGAAATCACCCTGATACTGGAGGAGGACCCCTAAAGCGCGTCTTTTGGCGTCTCGCCGGCAAAAAACGCATCGAGATTGTCGAGCGCGCGGAACCCCATGGCATCGCGGGTCTTCACCGTAGCACTGCCGATATGGGGCAGCATGAAAATGTTTTCATGCGTCGCAAAGGCCGGATTGCCGCCCGGCTCGGTCACGAAACAGTCCAGCCCCGCCGCCATCAGCTTGCCCGACTCGAGCGCCGCCAGCAGCGCATCCTCGTCCACCAGCGCGCCACGCGCCGTATTGACGAAAACCGCCCCGTCCGGCAGCAGGGCAAATCGCTCCGCATTCATCATGCCGGTGGTTTCCGGCGTGGCCGGACAATGCAGCGACAGGAAGTCGGAGACCGCCAGCAGGCTCTCGACCGAATCGTGATAGGTCGCGCCCTGCTCCAGCGCCTCCGGCAAACGGCGGCGGTTGTAGTAATGCACGTCCATATCGAACCCGCGCGCGCGATGCGCCATCACTTGTCCGACCCGGCCCATGCCGATAATCCCCAGACGTGCGCCGCTCATCTGCTTGCCGACCATAAAGGACGGGCTCCAGAAATCCCATTCGCCGGAGCGCACCAGCCGGTCGCCCTCCACCGCGCGGCGCGAGGCACCGAGCATCAGCAGAACGGCAATATCGGCGGTGGCATCGGACAGCACGTCGGGCGTGTTGGTCACAACGATCCCGCGCGCGGCCAGCGCCGCGAGGTCACAATGGTCCACGCCGACAGAATGGTTGGCAATAATCTTCACCCGCGGATCAAGACGCGCCGCTACATCGGCGTCGAAAATCTCGGAATGGCAGGGCAGGATGGCATCGACCTTACTGCTCATCGCCACGATTTCATCGGCGGTGTGCAGCCCGTCGGCCTCGTTCACGATCACATCGTAATCGCGCGCCGCCCGCTCCAGCGTTGCATCCGAGAGCTTTCGGGTAATCCACAGAACCAGCTTGCCCATGGGGTCAGTCCCGCTTCTTGATCGTCTCTTCGTACCAGTCATAGACCGCCATCGCCAGCACGCTCAGCGCGATGATCCAGAACGGCAACCCGCCCCAGAAACCGGCAAAACCGTCGGTGATACTTTTGGCCAGCCCGGTGATGAAGAAAATCAACCCTGCCACAGACAGCCCTGCTACGATAATTCTTGTCCAGCCTTTAAACATTTCCGTTTCCTTCCGGTTCAGCCCACATCGGACTGTAGTGTATTGAGCATCCAGTTTGCCGTGCGCAACAAACGGTCGTCTTCCTCGACAGCGCCGATCAGTTGCACGCCGACCGGCAGGCCGTTTTCACCCACCAGCAGCGGCAGGTTCAGTGTCGGCAGACCGCATAGAGTCCAGACCGAGCAGAACACCGGATCACCGGTGCCATTGCCGAACCGCGGGGCCTCGCCCGCGGCGCTCGGCGCGATCACCGCGTCGAAATCCTTGAAGAACCCGTCAAAGAACGCGGAGGCCGAGGCCATGACTTCCAGCGCTTCCGCATACTGGTCGTCCGTCAGCTTGCGCGCGCGCTCGACAATCGGTTTGAGGGAATCACTCAGATCGTCCCAGTGTCCGGTGATTTCGCGCTCCAGATGGCGCAGGAATTCGTATTCGTGGATCACCCGCTGCACATTGACCAGCGCCTCGAGCTTGTCCGAAACCGGCAGTCGCTCGACACGCCCGCCAAGGGCGGCGACGACTTCCTCCAGCCCCTCGCGCGCGTCAGCTGTCAGGCGATCGTGATAGCCCATGTCCAGCCAGACAAGGTCCGGCGGGATCGTGGCCTGTTCACGCGCACCTGCCAGCATCTGCGGTCGCGGGCGGGCAAAACTGAGGGGGTCACGCTGGTCGTAGCTGCCGATGGCATCCGCCATCAGGGCCACGTCCTCCAGCGAGCGGCCGAAAACACCGACCTGATCGAGGGTTTTGGAGGTCTGCAACACGCCGTTGCGCGAAACCACGCCGCGCGTCGGCTTGAACCCGAAGGTGCCGCAGAAAGAGGCCGGGCGGATAACCGACCCGTTGGTCTGCGTTCCCACAGCCAGCGGCACATGGAAGGCCGCCACCGCCGCCGCGGAACCGCTCGACGAGCCGCCGGGCGAATAGTCGGGGTTGTGCGGATTGCGGGTTTCGGCGGGGTGCATAAAGGCAAACTCGGTGGTGACGGTTTTACCCAGAATCACCGCGCCGGCCTCGACCAGACGCTCGACAAGTGTCGCGTCGAATTCCGGCTGGCGGCCTTTGTAGATGGGGGTTCCCCGCTCGGTGGGGAAATCCCGTGTATCGACAATGTCCTTCAGCGCCACGGGAACCCCGTGCAGCGGACCGAGCGCATGGCCGGCCTTGCGGATGCGGTCCATCTCGGCGGCCTGCGCCAGCGCGTGCTCGGCATCGAGATGCGCCCAGGCGTGGATCTGGCCATCGGCCTGCTCGATCCGCTCGAGACAGGCCCTGACCAGATCGACCGAAGACAACATACCGCTTCTGATCTGTTCGGCGGCCTCGACCGCCGAAAGCGCGTTGGGTGTCATTCCTTCTCCCCTCACTGGATGTATTCTCCGAACAATACGTCCGGCAGCCAGAGCGCAATGCCCGGGAACTGGTACATCAATACCATGCTGAAGATCACGATGGCGAGATAGGGCATGATTCCGCGGAAAATGTCCATCAGCTCGATGTCGTTCTTCAACACCCCTTTCAGGTAGTAGGCCGACATCGCCATGGGCGGCGTCAGGAAGGAGGTCTGCAGGTTCAGCGCCACCAGCATGGCGAAGAAGTAGGGGTTCACACCGAAGGGTTCCAGCATCGGCAGGAAGATCGGCACGAAGATGATCAGGATTTCCGACCATTCCAGCGGCCAGCCGAGGAAGAAGATGATGAGCTGTGCCATCACCAGGAACTGCCACGGCTCCAGATCCATGCCCAGCACCCAGTCGGAGATCAGCTCGTGACCGCCGAGATAGGAGAACACGGAAGCGAAGGTCCACGACCCGACGAACAGCCAGCACACCATGGCGGTGGCTTTCGCGGTCAGGAACACACTTTCCTTGAGCTTTTTCCATGTCAGCGAACGATAGGCCGCTGCCAGAACAATACCGCCAAGCGCACCCATCGCGGCCGCTTCGGCCGGCGTGGCCAGACCACCGAGGATCGAGCCGAGAACCAGCATGATCAGAACGGTGAGCGGCACAAAGGAAACCAGCAGGTCAAGAAACACCTTGCCCGGCGGCGGCACGTCTTCCTTGTTCGGCTTGGGCGCCAGCGACGGGTTCAGCATCACGCGACCGATCACATAGACGATATAGAGACCGGCCAGCATCAGGCCCGGGAACACGGCAGCCGCATAAAGGCGCAGCGGCGAGAGTTCGGCAATCGCGGCGTAAACGATCAGCATGATCGACGGCGGGATCAGGATGCCGAGCGTTCCGCCGGCGCAAATCACACCGGATGCAAAGCGTTTGTCGTAACCCGCAGTGGCCATGGCCGGGTAGGCCAGCAGGCCCATCAGGGTCACAACCGCGCCCACGATACCGGAGGCCGTCGCGAAGACCGCACAGGTCAGCAGGGCCGCGATGGCCATGGAGCCGGGCAGGTTCCGCGCCGCCATCTGTAGCGAATAGAACAGCTTGTTCACGATATTGGCGCGCTCGACCACATATCCCATGAACAGGAACAGTGGAATGGCGACCAGCGTGTCGTTCTCCATCACCGAATAGGTATTCTGGTTCAGAAGATAGAAGATATTGTTGTTGAAGATATCGGAAACGGTCTCGATACCGCCCTGATAATAGGCGTAATACCCGAAACCCACGCCCATGGCGAGCAGGGTAAAGGCGATCGGAAAGCCGAGAAGCACAAGCCCGATAAACAGGCTGAGCATCAGAATGGCAACTTGAGGATCTGTCATGATTGTCTCTCTGTTGGAACGTCTGTTGTGTCAGAGCGCTATTTGGGTTGCTCTTGAAGATCGTGCTCCTGGATATCCATGAGCAGATCCTCGGTTTCTTTCACGTCGTCGAGACGTTCCATCCACACACCGGTTTTCATCGCGCGCCAGCAACGGGCAAGCTCGGCCAGTCCCTGCAACATCAGCAAGGCTCCGGCGACCGGAATCAGGGTCTTGAAGAAATAGACCTGGATACGCGCGGGGCTGTTCCAGCTCACTTCCTTGTAGCGCCAGCTGTCCTGTGCGATTTCCCAGCCATACCAGAACAGGGCCAGCATACCGGGGAAGAAGAACAGCAGATACAGCACGAAATCGAGCCGCGCCTGCCAGCGCACCGAAAACAGGCGGTAAAGCACATCGCCGCGCACATGCGCATCCTGTGCCAGAGCATATGGTCCCGCCATCAGAAACAGCGCGCCATACATCTGCACCATCATATCGAAGGCCCATACGGTCGGGGAATTCAGCACATAACGCACGAAAACCTCGTAGGATACCGAGAGTGTCAGGATCAGAATGGTCCAGCCAAAAGCCCGCCCCACCCAGATACTCAACCCCTCAATTGTATAGATGAACTTGTCCAATTCCGCCTCCGGTAAAATGGTATAGTGCAACCGGAGGCCGCATGGCGACCTCCGGAAAGTTTCGATACTTCAGGCACTTAGCCGAAGTAGTGCTTGTAGGCCAGTTTGTAGTCCGGCTGGTTCAGGTTCAGATAGCCCATGACCTCTTTGGCGTAGGCTTTCTGCGATTCCAGAACCCGTGCGAAGAAATCGTCTTCGGCGGAAATACGGTCTACGACCACATCCCACGCGTCGAGCTCGGCCTGCATGACCGAATCCGGGGTGCGATGTACCATCACGCCGCTTTCGTCCTGCAGTTTCTGCAGATCTTCGGCATAACGCTTGGTGTTGTTCCAGTAGAAGTTGGAGTTTTCCGCTTCGGAAGCGTAGCGCAGGATCGACTGCAGCTCGGTCGGCAGGGAATCGAATTTCTTCTTGTTGAAGGTGATTTCGAAGAACTCCTGCGACTGGTGGAACGAGGCCAGCATGTAGTGCTTGGCAACATCCTGCATACCGAAGTCACGGTCCGAGGTCGGGTTGTTGAACTCGGCCGCGTCGATCAGGCCAGATTTCATCGCCGGCTGGATCTCGCCACCCGGAAGCTGCACAACAGACATGCCCATTTCCAGCATAACGTCGGCAGCGAGGCCAACGGTACGGTATTTCAGGCCGTCCATCTGCGCCGCATCCTTGATTTCTTCCTTGAACCAGCCGAGCGGCTGTGCCGGCATCGGGCTGTTGAAGAACGAAACAACGTTCAGGCCGAGTTTGCCCATCAGCTCGTCAAACAGTTCCTGACCGCCGCCATAGTTAACCCAGCCCAGAACTTCCTGCGAAGACCAGCCGAAACAGGGGCCGGTGCCGAACAGCGAAGCGGTTTTGGATTTGGAATACCAGTAGGCCGGCACATAGTGGGCCGCATCCAGAACACCGCGGTGAACCGCGTCCTGCATCTGGCTGGTTTTCACAACAGCGCCAACCGACAGCAGGTCGATTTTCAGCGAGTCGCCTGCCATGGCGTGAACACGCTCGACATAGGATTTTGCATTTTCAAGAAAGATACCGCCGCCCCAGGCAGCCTGCATCTTCAGAACAACCGGCTTGGCCTGCGCCAGAGCCGGTGCGGCAAGTGCCGTGCCGGCAGCGGCAACAGCGGTTCCCTTGAGGAACTTTCTGCGATTCAATGTGTCAGTCATTTTTGGTTTCTCCTCCCTAATCTAGCGCATGATACGCTAAAACTGTGTATTGGTAATAAAACCTAACCAATATCGGGAGTTTTTGCAATGTTTTATTTGCCGCAACGTAAGGTTTCTGCACCCCGTTCCGGCGTTGATATACAGGAAAAAACGCCCGCGACGGGGCGTTTCCGTCGCAGGGCGAATTCAGGTGTTCTTACAGGGTGTTAGAGGGGGCGAAAAAACGCCCCCGGCGCCGGAAAAGCCGCGGCTTCCGGCGGGGGTTTCCTCAGGCTGCCTGCGCGCGCCCGTTTTTCAGCCGCCATGTGCGCACGGAGGCCGCGATTTGCAGCGCGGAAACCCCGATCACCAGCCAGACAAACGGCCAGCGCGCCCAGTTGGGATCCGGCACGCGGCGGTGGAAATCGAGGAAGTGCATGAACAGGAAATACCCCGTATGCAGCACGATCAGCCACCAGAGGACATAGGTACTCTGCTGGATATATTTCCAGACCGAAGCGCCGAAGAACCGCTGGCTGAGATCGTTCGAGGTCAGGGCCAGAGCCGCCGCAAATACCAGCGCGGCAATCCCGAGCAGGTTCCCGAGGCCGAAACCCTGATCAAACATCACATAGCGCTGGAAGTCGGGGTGGAATTCAAAGCCGAACAGGCGCATCAGGTCCAGTTCCACCCAGCCGAACAGGATGATGGTGGCGTGGATGAAGGCCAGATAGACCCCGAAAATGCCGAGCTCGCGCCGCCACGGCAGCAGGCGTCTGGTGCGGGGAAACAGGCGCGAGAGCGGGCCGATAGCCATGGAAAACGCGACCAGAACCAGCGAAGCGTCCCCGATTGCGCGGTTCCATTTGTGCATGGCGGACCATTCGGCGCGCGACCACAAAAACAGATAGGTGAGCAGAACTGCAAGCAGCAGGGTTGCGAATTGTCGTGACTTCCAGCCAAGGCGTATCTGGCGCAATGTATCCTCCTGTTATAAAAATGCCCGGCACCTTTCGGGGAACCGGGCACTGTTTGTTAACAGCAATATAGGCAGGCGGGGCAGCGGTTTCAGCCGCCGCCACCTCACTTCTGTGTGACTAGAAATCGACCTCGATGGCGACGCCGGATTCCAGCGCCAGCTCCACAGCGGCCGAGGCCACCGCCAGATCCTGCAGCCCGACTCCGGTGCCGTCGAACAGGGTGATTTCGTCCGCAGATGTCCGCCCAGCATGGGTGCCGTTGATAACGGCGCCAAGTTCGGTGATCTGCGCTTCGGTCAGGGAGCCGTCGGCGATGGCATGCTGGCATTCGCCAATCGTAATTGCCTGCGCGATTTCATCAGTGAAAACAGTGGCTTTCGCGACCAGCGCCGCTTCGACTTCCTGTTTGCCCTTGGTGTCGGTGCCCATGCAGGCGATGTGCGTGCCGGGTTTCACCTGACCGGCCTTCAGGATCGCATCGAAACTGGAGGTGATCGAGATAATCACATCCGCCTGCGCGCCGAGTTCGTCAAGGCTGACCTCCTCGAACGGCAGGCCGATCTCGGCGGCTGTATCGGCAAGGCGCGAGAGCATTTCGGGGTGGAAGTTCCAGCCGATGACCTTGTCGAAATCGCGCTGCTCGGCAGCCGCGCGCATCTGGAAGGCGGACTGGTGCCCTGCCCCGATCATGCCGAGGACTTTGGAATCCTCGCGTGCCAGATGTTTGATCGACACGGCCGAAGCCGCGGCGGTGCGCACGGCGGTCAGGTAGTTGCCGCCGACGATGGCTTTCACCTGTCCGGTGTCGGCGTTGAACAGAAACACCGTGGACTGGTGGTTGGTCAGGCCTTTCGCCTCGTTCCCCGGCCAGTAGCCGCCGGATTTGAGGCCAAGGGCCAGACCGGCCTTGTCGA
Source organism: Paracoccaceae bacterium (assembly GCA_015485375.1). Taxonomy (GTDB): domain Bacteria; phylum Pseudomonadota; class Alphaproteobacteria; order Rhodobacterales; family Rhodobacteraceae; genus NORP23. The sequence goes on from WFTU01000436.1 coordinate 7,872, forward strand.
AACCGGATTTGAAGCCGTAGAGCGCATCGGCATAGCCGATATTCTCGCGGATCACCGGAAAATTATAGGCATCGCCCCGCGCCATCGCGCCGAAAACCGCTTCGACGGCGTCGAAAGAGGTTTTGCGGTCGATCAGATCGGGGATGACTTTTTCGGGGACGATAATCATGTTTTGCGCTCCTTAGTAGGCTTTGCCGCGCGCCGATACCGGCCACAGGGTTTCGACTTTGCCGTTCCGCACACCGACATACCAGTCGTGGACGTTGGCGGTCGGGTCGCAATGGCCCGGCACCAGTTTCAGCTTCTCGTTGATGGCCAGAACGCCGTCGGGATCGGAAATCACGCCGTGTTCGTCGGAACATTTGATGTATTCCACGTCGTCACGGCCATAGATGAACGGCAGGCCGCTATCGACGGACTGGGCTTTCAGGCCGGCGTCGCAAATCGCCTTGTCGGCTTTGGCGTGGCTCATCACCGAGGTCAGGATGAACATGGCGTTTTCCCATTCGCCCTGATCGATGCGCTTGCCGTCCTTGTCGAGAATCCGGCCGTAATCCGCATCCATGAAGGCGTAGGAGCCGCACTGGAGTTCGTTGTAAACGCCCGAGTTGCTTTCGAAATAGTAGGAGCCGGTGCCGCCGCCGGAAACCAGTTCGCACTCGATGCCCTCGGCTTTCAGGCCTTCAACGGCGTCCTTGACCATCGCAATGGCGATGTCGAGTTTTTCCTTGCGGCCCTCGTAGCTGTCGATGTGCTGCATCGCGCCCTGATAGGCCTGGATGCCGGTGAATTTCAGGCCCTCGGACGCGATGATCGCCTTGGCGATTTCGATCACTTCGGGCGTGGTGGTCACACCGCAACGGCCGGCGCCGCAGTCGATCTCGATCAGGCACTCGATTTCGTTGCCGTGCTTGACAGCACCGGCGGAAAGGTCGGCGACATTGGCGATGTCATCCACACAAACGATGGTGCGCGCGCCCCAGTTCGGCAGACGGGCGAGACGGTCGATTTTCGCCGCGTCACGCACCTGGTTGGAGACCAGAATATCCTTGATGCCGCCGCGCGCGAACACTTCGGCTTCGGAAACCTTCTGGCAGCAGACACCGACGGAACCGCCGAGTTCTTCCTGCAATTTGGCCACATCCACGGATTTGTGCATCTTGCCATGCACGCGGTGGCGCATGTTGTGGGCCTTGGCGTAGTCGCCCATTTTCCTGATGTTGCGCTCCAGCGCATCGAGGTCCAGCACCAGACAGGGGGTCTGGATGTCGGCTTCGTCCATGCCCGGCAGGGCCGGCACATTGTAACCTACTTCGAGGCCTTCGTATTTTGTCGATCCGGTCATGCTACTCTCCTATTTTTTCATCCACGGCAGTTTGTCGAGATCGACATTGCCGCCTGTTATAATCACACCCACGCGTTTACCCGCGAAGGCTTCCCTGTTCTTGATAATGGTGGCCAGCGGCACGGCGCTGGAAGGTTCCATCACGATTTTCATGCGCTGCCAGATCAGTTTCATGGCGTCGATGATTTCCTGTTCGGTCGCGGTCTGGATGTCGGTCACATGGTTCGACACGAAATGCCACGTCAGATCCTTGAGCGGCACTTTCAGCCCGTCGGCCACGGTTTCCGGTGCATCATCCGCGATGATGTGACCGGCCTTGAAGGAGCGGTAGGCATCATCGGCGTTTTTCGGCTCGGCCGCGTAGATTTTCGTTTCCGGCGCGACATTCGACAACGACAGACAGGTGCCGGAGATCATGCCGCCGCCACCGATGGGGGCGACAACCGCGTCCAGACCGCCGGTCTGCTCCAGCAGTTCCAGCGAACAGGTCGCCTGCCCCGCGATCACGCGCGGGTCATTGTAGGGATGCACGAAATCGGCGCCGGTCGCGGCCTGCACCTCGGCAAATACCGCCTCGCGGCTGCTGGTGGAGGGCTCGCATTCGGTGATGGTGCCACCATAGCCGATCACGGCGTCCTTCTTGGCCTGCGGCGCGGTGCGCGGCATGACCACATGGCACGGAATCCCGCGCCGGCCGGCGGCGTAGGACAGTGACAGCGCGTGGTTGCCGGAGGAATGCGTCGCCACACCCTTTTCGGCCATCTCGTCGCTCAGCCCGAACACGGCGTTGGAGGCACCGCGCACCTTGAAGGCACCGGCCTTCTGGAAGTTCTCGCATTTGAAGAACAGCTCGGCGCCGGTCAGGTTGTTCATAAAGGTGCTGGTCAGCACCGGCGTCTTGTGGACGTAGGGTTCAATGCGCTCGCGGGCGGTTTTTACATCGTCAAAGGTAGGGATATACATTTCTGTCCTCTGTTAAGCGTTCGAGCGATAATATTCCTGCGCCGCAGCCACTCCGGAGCCGAGCTTGACCGGATAACCCAGATCAACCATCGCCATTTCCGCCGTCGCCAGACCCAGAAGCGCCATCGCGTCTGTCATGCTGCCAAGGTGGCCGATCCGGAACACCTTGCCCGCGACCTTACCCAGACCGCCGCCAAAAGATACCCCGTATTTGATGGCGGCGTGGCTGACCAGTTCGGCCCCGTCGAAGCCTTCGGGCACGACAATCGCGGTGACGGAGTCGGAATAGATCTCGGGCCGCACGGCGCAAAGCTCCAGCCCCCAGGCCTTCACGGCCAGTCGCACGCCCTCGGCAATGCGGTGGTGGCGGGCGAAAACATTGTCCAGCCCCTCGTCCAGCAGCATCTCGCAGGATTTGGCGAGGCCGTTCAGCATGCCGACAACCGGCGTATAGGGATAGCCGCCCGCCGCCAGATTGGCGATCATGTCGGGGATGTCGAAATAGTAGCGCGGCAGGGTCGCCTGCTCCATCGTCGCCAGAGCCTTTTTGCTCACGGCAACGATGGACAGTCCGGCGGGAAGCATGAAGCCCTTTTGCGATCCGGCAATGCCGAGATCGACTTTCCATTCGTCAAAGCGGAAATCCATGGAGCCGATGGAGCTGACACCATCGACATAAAGCAGCGCGGGGTGGTTGGCGTCGTCGAGCGCGCGGCGCACGGCGGCGACATCGCTGAGGACTCCGGTGGCGGTCTCGTTATGGGTGACCAGAACCGCCTTGATGGTGTGATCGGTATCGGCCTGCAGGGTCTCGGCATATTTTTCCACCGGACAGGCTTCGCCCCATTCGACCTCGTGTACGATCATGTCGAGGCCGTGGCGCTCGCACATGTCGATCCATTTCTGCGAGAACATGCCCTGCTGCGCCGCCAGCACCTTGTCACCTGCGGACAGGGTGTTGCTGATCGCCGCTTCCCAGCCGCCGGTGCCGGAGGAGGGGAAAATCACCACTTCGGCGTTTTCGGCCTTCAGCACCTTTTTCACCCCGTCGAGCGCCGGCGTCAGGATCGTCTGGAACACCGGCGAGCGGTGGTCGAGAGTCGGCATGTCGCAGGCCTTGCGGATGCTCTCGGGAATATTGGTCGGGCCGGGGATGAAAACCGGGTTCTGGTCGGACATTGGTTTCTCGCGATTGATAAAGTTGGCCTTTAACCTACCGGTCGCGCGGGTTTTTCACAATTTTTTCAAATTTATTTGGTTTTTTGATTTATAGTCCTTTTATCGTATATTTTCAGTATGTTGTATTTTTTCATATATAGAAACCGTTTTTTGGTTTTATTTTTTTACCAAAACAGTGATAGGAATACGGAGCAATTTCCAGCAAGGGAGCAAGGCGGAATGGAAGCGAAACAGAAGCGCGCGCGCGGGCGGCCACGGGCCTTCAACGACCAGAGCGAAAACAAGACGGTGCGCTCGCTGGATCGCGGCATTGCCATCCTTGCGGCGCTCTCGGAAGGTGACGGAATTTCCCTGACCGAACTGGCGGAACGCGCGAGGGAGCCGGTCTCGACCGTCTATCGCGCGCTTTCGACCCTGCAGAACCACGAGGTTGTGGAGTTCGAGGAAACCTCGCAGCTCTGGTTCATCGGCGCGGGGGCGTTTCGCATCGGCAGCGTGTTCCTGAAACGCACGAATATTCTGGAGCGCAGCCGTCCGGTCATGCAGGCGCTGATGCGCGACACCGGGGAAACCGCCAACCTCGGGATCGAGCGCGGTGACCGCGTGCTGTTCATCTCGCAGGCCGAAAGCCGCCAGACCATCCGCGCGTTCTTCCCGCCCGGCACGCGCAACCTGATGCATGCCTCGGGCATCGGCAAGGCGCTGCTGGCCGCCTTTTCGCAAGAACAGGTGGAGCGGATCGTGCGCGAACAGGGGCTGGAACGGTTCACCGACACCACAATCACCGATCCGGAGGACCTGTACCGCGAGCTGGAAACCGTGCGCCGCAAGGGTTTTTCCGTCGATAACGAGGAACGCACCGAGGGGATGCGCTGCATTGCCTCGGTCATTTATGACGCCAACGGCGATCCGGTGGCGGGGATTTCGATCTCCGGCCCGAGCTTCCGCATTCCGGTAAACGCCACCAATCCGCTGGGCGAACGGGTGAAAACGGCGGCCGGAGAGATCAGCAAGAACATGGGGGGATAGTTGGAGCGGGTGATGGGAATCGAACCCACGTATTCAGCTTGGAAGGCTGCTGCTCTACCATTGAGCTACACCCGCTTCAGGCGCCGTTATATGGGCGTGCGCGGGGCAGTTCAAGAC
>WFTU01000437.1 GCA_015485375.1 Paracoccaceae bacterium
ACCTGAAGGTCGTAGGTTCAAATCCTACCCCCGCAACCAAAATAAACACATAGTTACAATAGGTTACGATCGTGTTTGGCAAGCCGCCAAACAGCGACCTCTCCGCCGTGGAAGCACTGTGGAAGCAATAGAGGCGAACTCAAAAGTGTGGGGGGGTGTATTCGAGCCACGGGGATATTAATGTTGTTAACTCTATTGAAAAAGCAGTGGTGCCGCTGAGAGGACTCGAACCTCCGACCCCATCATTACGAATGACGTGCTCTACCAGCTGAGCTACAGCGGCGACCCGCGCCTTTTATGAAATGCGCGGGGGCTGTGCAAGGGAATTTGCAGGCTACTCTTTGGTAACTTCGCCGTCGATGACGCCCGGCCCGATGTCGGCGGGATCTTCGGGTTCGGCATCCTCCGGCTCAGCCACTTCGGCAACCGGTTCCGCGCCGATAATCAGCGGCAGGACGGCATCCATCGGGGCGTCGGTGCCGGTGGCGGGGGGCTCTTTCCATTCCAGCGTGTCAAAGGCGTTGCAGTTCTCGCAGGTTGGGCGCCACTGGGTGTGGGCGTGGCCGCAGGAGGAACAGACCCATTGTTCGCCACGGCTTGCGCCGAGTGCCTTGGCGAGGAAGGCGCGGATAACCGATTCATCGGCGCCGGAGCCTTTCTCGATGGCCGCCATCAGGGCGAGCGTGCGGGTGGTCGGGTGGCTTTCGGCCAGATCGCCAAGCGCACGGCGGGCTTCGGGGAAATCGCCCTCGGCCAGCGCCATTTCGGCCAGCAGCATTTTTGTTTCGGGGTGATCGGGGTGCATGCGCAGCAAGGGGGCAAAGCGTTTGCGGCGAGCCTCCGGCGTTTCCTCGGGTTCCAGCGCGGCAAAAGCGGCGGCGATATCGGGGTGCGGGGCCTGCTGCCAGACCGCTTTCAGGATCTTGGTTGCCTGCCGTTTTCCACCTTCACCCGCCAGAATACGTGCGGCCAGAACGGCGGCGGGGACCAGTGTGGGTGACAGCTTGTTGGCGGCCAGTGCGGCCTCGCGCGCTTTGGCCTCGTCGCCGTCATCAAGAGCGGTTTTCGCATCGGCCAGCAGCAACACCGCCTCGCGCCGTTTGGCGATGTCTTTCGGCAATGTCTTGGCGCGTTGTTTCGCGGCCAGCGTCTGGCGCGCGCCGGACCAGTCGGCGGTCTCGGATTGCAGCGAGAACAGCGTGTCCAGCGTTTCGGCATGGCGCGGGCGCAGGGCATAGGCCTTCTCGGCCAGTTTCAGCGCGGTTTCGGTATCGCCCTCGGCCAGTTTCTGCTTCAGGATGCCTTTCACGCCAACAAAACGGGTGCGGTCGTCGGCCAGCAGCTCCTTGTAATGCGCCAGTGCTTTTTTGTGGTCACCGGCCAATTCGCTGGCCTGTGCGCTGATCAGGCGGGTGAGTTCGGGGCGTTTCAGCAGGCGCTCGGCCTTGGCGGCCTTGGCTTCTGCCGTGGTGCCTTCGCCAGCGGCCAGCGCGATCATGCTTTCGGCCAGTGCGTCATACCCTTTGCGTTCGCGTTTGCGGCCCCAAAAGCGGCTGAGCGCGGTCTCGTCGCCGCTCAGAAAACGCAGGGTGGCCACCAGAAGACCGGAAAGTTTCAGTAAAATCCAGAACACCAGCAAGGCCAGAACCACGACGACGATAAAGCCGATGGGGGCGAGGGAAATCTCCTGCCCGCCGAAGGCGATGCGCACCTCGCCCGGGGTTTCCATAACGTAGGAGAGGCCGAAGGACAGCGCGATCGCCAACCCAATGAATACGATGACTTTTACTAGCGACCAGAGCATCTCGGCCTCCGTTATTCAGATTGCGGCGCCAGAAGCGCCTTGTATGCGGTTTCGGCCTTCAGGCGGGTTTCGGCCCGTGCGATCCAGTCGTCCATTTCCGGCGACGCTGCCGGCAGGGCGGAGAGTTCCGCCAGTGCCGTCGCCAGATCACCGGCTTTCAGCGCCGCTTCGGCGCGGGACTGGATGGCGTTGGCGCTGTCGCCCTCCTGCGGGGTCAGGGCGCGCGTGGCGACCTGCGATTTCAGAAAACCGCCAAAGGTGGAGACCAGCCCGCCGCCGCTTTCGGCCTCGGCCGCCGCGCGGATGGCGGCGTGGGCGGCTTGCGGGAAACCGGCGCGCAGTTCGGACAGGGTGACCACCCCGTCGGCGCTGGCTGTCAGGTCTTCCGGCACCGCAATTCCGGCCTCGGCCAGCGTAGCCACGGCACCGCCAAAGGGTTCGCCCGACGCGAGCGCGATACCGATGGCATCAAGCGCCGAGGTCACCGCACTGGCCTGTTGTTGCTCCGCAACCGTCTGCGCGGCGGCGGTGGCTTTCTCGGTCGCTTCGCTTACCTGCCGTTCCGCAGTGGCCGCGACCTCGTCAATTTTCTGTGCCAGCGTGCCGTTCTGCGCCGCCAGTTGCGCCACCTCGGCCTTCAGCCCGTCGAGCGCCGCCTTGTAGGTCGCGATCTGCGAGATCGTCTCGGCATTCATCTCGCCACCTGTCAGTGTAACCTGCGAGATCTGCTGCGTGAGCGAGGTCAGCTCCGCCCGCAGCCCGCTGAATTCGGATTCCAGTGTCGCGATGCGCGATTCAATATCGGCGCTGTCGTTGGCGCTCAGCTGGTCGGACAGTTCGGTGATTTTCGCTTCGATGTCGCCCGTCGCACCACTGAGCGCCTCGGCAATCATGCTTTCGACTTCCGTTTGCGTGATACCTTGCGGGATGGCATCCAGCCGCTCGCCAACCTCGACCTCCAGCGCCGTGATTTTCTGTTCCGCTTGCGTTAGTCCCGGCGTCAGCCATTCGGCCACGGGCGCCATGCCGGACGGCAGCACCGGCGCGATTTTCGGACCGGCCCAGAGGGCGACAACGCCGCCAACCGTCAGCAGTGCGATGCCTTTCAGCGCTTTCGCGGCCAGCCCCTCGGCGTGTTCGTCCTCGTGCTCCTCGTGAAAATCCTCGGCTTCGGTGCCGGCCACATCGCTCTGCAGGGCATCATCCTGCAGGGTTTCGGTTTCCGATGTGTCTTTATCCGCCATCGAGGCCTCCGGTATCTCTGTGTCGCTTATTCGTTACTTGGGCATGTTGCATTGCGAAGTCTAGAGGCATCCCCCCGCCGCCACAAGCAATCCGCGCGACAGATGCGCGAAGTTCAGCCAAGAATTTCGCCAATCAATGCAAGCATTTCGTCGCGGTTGGGTGCCTTGGCAATTTTCGCGTGCTGCAGGCCGGAATTATGCAGTTTCGCGGCCACATTTGCGCTCAGGCACAACGGAACGGGCGACTCGTGTGGCCATTCGGGGTTGCGGGCGAAAGAATCGGCCAGAATTTCCGCCGTGCGCGGCGAAAACAGCGTCACGGCGTCCACCTCTCCACCCGAGAGCATCGCTTGCGCCTCGACCGTCAGCGGCAAAACGGGCTGGCGATAGAGAACGGAACGCTCCACAGTAACCCCCTCGGGGTCCAGCTTTCCCGCCACATGTTCGCCGCAGACATGCAAAACCTTTGCGCCCGCCGGCAGTTTTTCCTGCAACAAACCGGAAACCGCTTTCACGTTGCCTTCGGCCGAAACCGCGTCCAGCCCTGCCGCGCGCGCCTCTGCCGTGGTGCGCGGACCGACACAGAAGCTGCGCAGACCGCTTTCGCCCCCCGCCGCTACAAAGGCCCGAACCCCGTTGGCCGAGGTAAACACCAGAGCGTTGAAACCGGACAGTTCCGGCAGTTCCCCGTCAAAGGTGATCCCGATCAGCGGGGAAATGATGCAGCGGATGTCGGGGAACTGGGCGGCAATATCCTCGGAAAAGGCGCGCGACTGCGCGGCGGGGCGGGTCAGTAGCAGGGTTTTGCCCTTAGCCAAAGAACCCCTCTCCCATTTTCGTCTTCAACGTCTCGCCCGCTGTCATGCCGATGGTTTCGGCCTCGGCCAGCGGGCCGGTCCAGACGTCGCGGTGGATTTCCGAGCCGTCGGGGCGCAGAACCTCTCCGCGAAACTCCAGCTTGTCGCCGTCTAGTATCGCCAGACCGCCAATCGGCGTGCGGCAGGAGCCGTCGAGAACCTTCAGAAAAGCCCGCTCGGCCGTCAGCCGGATTTCCGTGTCGCTATCGTTGATCGGCGCCAGCAGGGCAGAGACGGCCTCGTCCCCCTCGCGCTGTTCGATCCCGATCGCGCCCTGTGCCACGGCGGGCAGCATCTGCTCCACCGGAATCGGGTTGGCAATCTCGGATTTGCCGAGCCGCTGCAATCCGGCACAGGCCAGAAACGTTGCTTCGGCCACGCCTTCTTCCAGCTTGCGCAGGCGGGTCTGCACGTTGCCGCGAAACTCCACCAGTTGCAGGTCGGGGCGTACGGCGGCCAGTTGGGCGCGACGGCGCAGGCTGCTCGACCCCACCACGGCGCCTTGCGGCAGCTCGTCAATGGATGTGTATTTCAGGCTGATGAAGGCGTCGCGCACGTCCTCGCGCGGCAGATAGGTGGACAGCACCAGCCCCTCGGGCAGCACTGTCGGCATGTCCTTCATCGAATGCACGGCAATGTCGATCGCACCGGAAAGCAGATCCTGCTCGATCTCTTTGGTGAACAGGCCCTTGCCGCCGATTTCCGACAGCGGACGATACTGCACCGCGTCGCCAGTGGTCTGGATCACCACGATTTCGAAGGCGTCCTCTGGCATGTCGTGCGCCGCCATCAGACGGGCACGGGTTTCGACCGCTTGCGCCAAAGCCAGCGGCGACCCGCGGGTGCCGATTTTGAGGGTGTTAGCGGAGGTGTATTGCGTGCTCATGGCCACGGTGTTACCTGCAAGCGAGGCGCTGTGCAATCCAAAGAAAGACCTATGCAAGAAACCGTGACAATTTTAGGCATCGAGAGCAGTTGCGACGACACCGCCGCCGCTGTGGTGCGTGGTGTGCCCGGTATCGGGGGCGGCGAGATACTGTCCTCGGTGGTTGCGGGACAGGAAGAACTGCATGCGGATTTTGGCGGCGTGGTCCCCGAGATCGCGGCACGCGCCCATGCGGAGCGGGTGGATATCTGCGTTGAACAGGCGCTGGAACAGGCCGGTCTGGGGTTGGCGGATGTTGATGCTATCGCCGTGACCTCCGGCCCCGGTCTGATCGGCGGCGTCATGTCCGGCGTCATGGCGGCAAAAGGGCTGGCGGCGGGTTCCGG
>WFTU01000438.1 GCA_015485375.1 Paracoccaceae bacterium
ATTCGGTGTGCTCAACGAAGAACCGCCCGCGAAAGCAAAGGCGCGGATATCCAGAAGGTTACTGTTTGTCAGCGTAACCGTACCCGTTTCGGCATTTGCGGCAGTCTGGCTAATAGCATCACTGACACTTGCTGTAGCTTCGAGCGAATGACCGGTTCCCGAAGCCTCCGCAGACGCGTAAATCCGGAAGGTACCGCTGTTGGTCATGCTAACCGTCGCAGTGTCACCGACTCCGCCGGTTGCGCGCGCATATTGATCGACAACAGTGTCAATGCTGGCCTCGGCGCTCGACGAGTCGGTCATGAACCCGAATGCGATCGCGTTCAGAAGTATAGTGCCGCTGTTGTCAAAGGCGACACTTGCAGTTCCGGCATCACGGGCGTTCTGATCGAATGCATCGCTCACACTTGCTGTGACTTCCAGATAACTGTCGGTTGCCGATCCCCAGGCATTGGCAATCAGATTGATCGTGCCGCTGTTGGTGAGGGAAACTGTTGCCTCGTCCGTCGCATTTCCGAGGCCCCGGGCGGACTGCTGGACAAAACTGTCAATTGTGGCCTCGATACTGACTTCTTCAGACCCGTATCCCCTCGCTACCGCGGAAATGTTCATCACGCCGCTATTTGCAAATGTCGCGCGCGTAGTGCCGGCGTTGGTCGCGCTTTGATCAATCGCGGTATCAACCGTTGCACTTGCCGAAGCGTAACTGTCACCGTCGACGAAGGCGGAAGCAAGTATCGTGAACAGGCCGCTATTGGAAAAGGCGACAGAGGCGGTATCGCCGGCGCCACCCGTTGCGCTGGCCGCCTGGTCAATTGCCGAAGATATGTTTGCCTCGGCCGTCGAGTAATCCATACCTCCGATAGCTTTAGCATAGGCCAGAAGTTCGAATGCCCCGCTATTGGAGAACGTTACACTTACATCGCCGGCGCGTCCCGCATCCTGCGAGATTGCGCTCTCGATCGTGGCGTTGGCGGACGCATTGGAGCTGAGTCCGACGGATGCGAAGGCGTCGGCCCGCATCCGGAAGGTGCCGGTATTGGTGAAACTTGTGCGTGCGACATCTGTTGCCAAACCGTTGCCGTAAGCGCCCTGGATAATCACGCTCTCGGACATCGAAGCATTGGCGGTCGCGTCTTCGCCCGAGGCAATAGCCCGGGCATTGATCCGCAGTTCAAAAAGGCCATTATTGGTGAAGTCTACAGTCGCGTCGGCGCCATTGGCGTATTGCTCGACAGCACTGCTGATACTCACGCTCGCGCTGATGTTGGAGTCGCCGGTCGCGCTAGCAAAGCCACTGACACGGAAGTCGCCGTTGTTAACGAAACGGGCAACCGCAGTACCGGTGCTCGAAACAGCAATGGCGCTCTGCTGGACTATGTGCTGGAAGTCAACTTCCGCAGACACGTCGTCGGCCGTGTCGCCCTTCGCGATTGCAGTTGCATAGATGTCGACAAGGCCATTGTTGACTAGCGAGGCTGTGGCCGTCTCCGCCCCCGAAATGCGCTGTTCGAAGGCCGTGCTGACCGATGCAGAAGCGTCGGAATAGGAATCCGATTCACCGTAAGCAAATGCTAGCGCCTTGATAACAATATCGCCGGAATTGACAATCGAACCCGTTGCCGTACTGCCGACAGACCCGTCGCCTTCCACCGTTTGTCCAATCACGGAGTCGACTTCCGCAGTTACGTTATCGGCGCTGTCGTTGGTGCTTACGGTCGCAACAGCCCTTGCCGTCACGTTGAACGCGTTGCTGTTGACAAACCGTGCGGACACGTCGGCCGCACCAAAAACATATTGACGGAGTATATCGGAAGCATCGGCACTCGCACTTGCATCTGTACCCGAGGAAGCCGCAGATGCCAGAGCCGTGGCATTGATGTTGATCGCACCGCTATTGTCAAACAAAGCGCGGGCAATGCTGTTGGCTCCGGATGCACTCGCTTCCTGGTAAATACCGGTATCAACGGTTGCCGAGACAAACAATGACGACTCGGTGTTTTTTCCTTCCGCATAGGCGAAGATGTCCAGATTTCCGCTATTGATCAGCGAGGCATATCCCTGCTCACCGCCGGAAACAGACTGCCTGATTACGGTTTCGCTAATGCTCGCCGTGATCGAGAAGGAATCGGTGGCGCTGCCTATTCCGTAAGCCTCGGCGCCAATGGAGAGATTACCACTATTGACAAGCGAGGCCCTGGCGACGGAACCGGGCGTTCCGTCAGCTTCTGCGGTTTGCCTGATACCGGATGAAACCTGCGCGGTTATATCAATGTCGTAATCGGTGGCTTCCCCGTAGCCCGAAGCTCTGGCCAGAATATCCATGCGGCCGTTGTTAACCAGCATTGCGGTTGCTTGGTTCGCATCTGTCGCAATCTGGACAATCCCGTCCTGCACGAGAGCCGACGCGGAGATGTCGTCCTCATAACCGTCAGCCCATGCGAGAGCCGAGATATTGACGGTGCCGTCGTTGACGAAGGACGCTGTTGCTGCAAGCTGTGCGCCTCCGGCCTGCGCGCTCTGGTATATTCCGCTTTCAACGGTGGCACTCACGTCACTGGCCGAAGATCTGGTGGACCAGCCGACGGCCTTGGCAACGATATCTATATTACCCGAGTTGACAATGGAGGCCCTTACGGTCTCGGCGTCGGAGGCTCCTTGAGCAATTCCCTTATAAACACTCGCATAAACAGAAAGGTCATCGTTGGCGACAAGCGCGGCCTCTGCCCGAATGTTCAGCGAATTGGAGCTGTCGAGAGATACAGTAGCAGAACTGCCGACCGAAGAATCACCATTTGCATACTGAACCACGCCCATAAATACGTTCGCGTCCCCGCTAGTGAGTACACCGGTAGCCGGGGTGCTCATGGGGCTGCCGGAGCCTGTGAAAGTACCGGCCCCGAAACCGTTGGTCATCACCGTGGCGGTAATGTCGATGTTCCCGCTGTTATTCAATGCGATAGAAGTCGTTTTGCGCCCGCTGCCTGCCTGATAAATGGCCGACGAGACAGTCGCTTGCGCCCATGCCCGAATTCCACCGAGAGAACTTGCGTCGGTGGCAGCTGCGAGCGCCTCGATCTGGATCGTGCCGGAGTTGTTCAACGCAATATTTGTAGACGCGGTTCCGGATGTGTTAGTGCTCGACCCTATATACTGGGAAATGCCGAGGCTGATATTGGCTTCCGCTGAAGCCAGGAAACCTGTGGCATCAGCAGCAGCCCGAATTAATATAAGGTTGCTGTTTTCAAGTAGAGACTCGCTGATGTCGCCTCCGGCCTGGAGATAGATGCCCTCGGTAATATCGGCGCCTGCAACAGCATTCCATCCGACTGCCCGGGCTCCGGCCTCGATAACAATATCACCGGAATTGACGAGCGAGGCTCTTGCGACATTCCCGTAGGTCGTTTCGAACGCCGAAATGGAAACTCCGCGACTGACCCAAGCGTTGGCGTTGGCGTTGTCTCCGGTAGACCCGAAGGGACTTATAGCCGAAGCATCGGCGTTGGCGCCGATTTCCAATGTACCCGAATTGGTCAAAGCCGCGATAGCCGGACCGCCGTTCGACATTGCGCCCTGACGCACTCCGCCAGTCACGCCAGCGTTTGCACTGGCGGGGACTACGCCGGCAGTAGAAAACCCCCAAGGCACACTGGGGCCTGACAAAATAGAGAGGAATGGAGAAGTGGCGGTGAAGAAAAAGTAGCCCCCGTCCGCCCTCGCATCGGCCGTGATGCTTATATTCCCGTCGTTACTAACGGTATTTGTTACTGCGGTCGCGCCACTGCCGGCAAGAACAATGCCGTCCGCGCCGGCTCTTGCAGTGACAGTGCCGGATATGAAGCTGCGGGAAGATCCGGTCGCAAGGGCATGCGCCTCGACATTCAGCGTCGCGGAAGCCGCATTGGAGAATGATACATCGAGCGCAGACCCGGTAGCCGTGGCGGTAGCGGCAACGCCAAGCGCCCTGCTTCTCGCCCGGGAATCGCCAAACGCCCAGGACTGGACATCGATATTTCCGGAATTGGCGATCAGAATATCGTCCGAATTACCGGTACCGGTGGTTCCGACAAACACTCCGGCGGCTGCAACATTGGCGACGGTCCCGTAAGCATGGACATCCACCAGAATATCGCCACTGTTGTCGACTTCGGCCGCAACGGAGTTGTTCCCGAACAGACCTACGCCAACTCCACCGATTACTCCGGCCGACGCCGTGGAGCCACCATAGCCGGAAACGTCGACACTGAGACCACCCGAATTGGTGACTTTGGTGTTGACGTCATCACCCAGCACGACAATGCCGCCATAAACGCCCGTACGGTCAAAGGCCGACGAGTTGGTTACCGTAACACTGGTATTCGTGCGCGCAGCCGACGAGTTGTTTACGCCAATCTGGCCGGCGTTGGCAACACCGTAGAGGAGGGATGAGTCATGCACGAGGATGCCGACTTCGGAGGCCGCGATAGAACCGCTCGTTGTGTTGGTTACTCCACCAACAACGGAACCGTTGGTAATCTCGACACCGTCTGCGGTGCCTGCAATGCCGATAGTGCCGGAGTTCTCAACGCCCCAGGTGACCACGGAATCGTCGATGTAAATGAAATCGAAGGCCTGGGCCGAGGTGACTGTCACCGAGGGTGTCGAACTGCTGACGATCGAGAGGCCTGCGGCCTGGGCATAAAACCCGCCGCTCATCGCTACAGCAATAAGGGACACGCCCCCCAACAAATACTGACGCTTCGCACTTTTTACGGACATACTCATTCCCTCGTTAACGCACAGTACTCACTGCACAAAAATACAACACACCAGCCTACTGTTTCGTAGGTTTATATACGGATCCGGCGCGAATTAACGCGCCAAACCCAATACCCCAATAAGATTGATACACACACAATCAGCAATTGCAACAATTTTCGGCGCCGAAAGACGACCCTACTCTATTTGCAGTATGCTTGCAGTATGCAAAATTGCGGCGCTAGAACAGCACCGGCCAGTTTTGCAGGCCCAGACCGAACTGTCGCAGGGCCGCCTCGGCGAGAAGCGCTACGAACAGACCGAAGAGGTAGAGCAGCGACAGGCGGAAGAAGCGTTTTTCTTCGGCATAGCTGTCGGCGGTTGCGGCGGCCTCGGGGCGGTGACGCAGGCCGTAGGCGCCTTTGACGAAGTCGATGTTCAGGCGGAAGGCCACGACCAGATAGAGCGGGCCGCCGATGGTGCTGAAGGCCAGCGCCAGGGAAACGGGTGCGAGGGCCAGTGCGTAGTAGAATATCTGGCGACGGGTGGCTTCGCGGCCGTGGGTAACGGTCAGCATCGGCACTTCGGCGCGGGAGTAGTCGTCCTTCATGAACAGGGCCAGCGACCAGAAGTGCGGCGGAGTCCACATGAAGATCAGGCCGAACATCAGAAGCGATTCCGGTGCGACACCGCCGGTGGCAGCAGCCCAGCCGATCATCGGCGGGAAGGCACCCGAGGCACCACCGATCACGATGTTCCACGGGGTCGAGCGTTTCAGCCACATGGTATAGATCACGGCGTAGAAAAAAATCGTGAAGGCCAGCAGCGCGGCAGCCTGGATGTTGGAAACCAGCGCCAGCAGGACAACGGCGATCACCGACAGGACAAGGCCGAAATTGCGGGCCTCGGTCGGAGAGACGCGGCCTGCGGGGACCGGACGTTTGGCGGTGCGGCGCATTTTGGCGTCGATATCCGCATCCCACCACATGTTGAGCGCACCCGATGCACCGCCGCCCAGCGCGATCAGCAGGATCGTCGCGACAGCGTTCAGGAAGGGCATGCCCTGCGGGGCAACGAGCAGACCGGCAGCGGCCGTAAACACAACCAGCGACATCACGCGTGGTTTCAGCAGAGCGAAATAGTCGCGCAAGATTGGCGAGCGGAGTTCGGCGGTTGCTGTTGTATCGGTCATCTGTAGCCTCCCGTGGCTGGATTACATCATCTGCGTGATGTGAAAATTCGTTGGGTGGGCGCGGCCCCGAAAGGCCGCGCCCTGCCGTTTTACATCTGCATTGCAGCGCCCGGAGTGGACATCTGGCCCATCATGCCCATCTGCATGTGGTAGGGCAGCATGCACATGAACATCCAGGACCCCGCCTCCGTGACGGTCACGACGAACTCGAAGTCGCCGCCCGGAAGCACGAGGGGCTTCTCGAACAGGGCTTCATGCTCGAACAGGCTCCAGTCCGCGCGGGTCGCACGGTAGTTGGCAGCCGCCATCAGAGGCCCGTTCATGAACATGAACTCGTGCGGGATCTGGCCACCGTTTTTCACGGTGAACTTGATACGCTCGCCGACTTTGACGTCGATGCTCATATCGGAGAAACCCCACTCGGTCATGGTCAGAACGATTTCACGGTCGAATTCGCCATCTTCCATAACCATGATGCCGCCTTCGCTCATGTCGCCCATGGCGGCATTGCTCGGAGACATATTCATGGCCGTGGCCGCATCACCCATATTCATGGTGGTGCCGTCACTATTGGTCATGGTCGTAGCAGCGTCGCCCATATTCATGGTCGTGCCGTCACTGTTGGTCATTTCCGTAGTGGAAGTGGCCATATCCATGGTTCCGCTGTCGCCACCGGACATATCCATACCCGGCATGGAGCCCATTTCCTCGATGGCCTGTTCCAGAACAACCTCGTCCTGAGCAGGGACTTCGAACACACCGATATCTTCGGCGGATTCATCCTCCTGCAGGTTGAGGTTGGCCGGAACGAACCCTTCCTCGCGGAAGTTCGTCAGAAGGCTTTCGGAAGGCGGCAACTGGGAAATCGTCCCAACGCCTGCGGTGGTGAGATAGGCGACAATCAGACCGCCAACCAGACCAACCAGAACAAATACTCTTATCATTGTCAGATACTCCTTATTCTGCTGGTGTAGCGACGGCAGTCGCTTCTACGTCATCGGACAGGGGCCACGGATCATCCTCGGCCGGTTTTCCGAATTTGGAACTCCAGGCGATGTTGAAGATGAAGACCAGGAAGCCGAGACCGATCAGGTAACCGCCGATAGTGATCGACAGCTGCGCACCGGCCCAACCCGGCATTTCCAGGTAGTCATAGACCCAGCGCGGGAAGTAGAGGTACCCGGCAACCCCCATACCTGTGATCTTGACGAACAGACCGATCTGCCACAACCAGAAGTGCCAGTTACCCAGCGTCTGGTTGTACATGCGGCCCGTAAAGTAGGGATACAGGTAGTAGAAACCGGCGATAGCCATCTGTCCGGAGAAACCGAAGAACATGGCGTGGAAGTGGGCCGGGATCCAGTAGGTGTTGTGGATGAAGTCACTATCCGGTGCGATCTGAGCGTTCAGGAACGCGGTTGCACCACCGTAGACGATGAAAGCAATCGCGAAGATCATGAACTTGAACGGAATAGCCTTCAGCGCGGAGCGCGGAATCGGCTTCATGAACAGTGTCGAGATCCAGTTGAACACGTGCAGCACCGACGGGATGAACACCAGCATCGTCAGAATCTGGACGAAGCGCTGATAATCCCCCGAGACCGTATAGACCGGCTGGAAGTGGTGCGGCCCGATCGGCATGGCGCCCAGCGCCAGCAGCGTAAAGGCAACAACACCGGACCAGTAGCTCCACATCGGATGGCCGAGGAAACGCGGCATGATCGTGTAGATGATCGCGATCGCCGGAACGAACGGCAGATACACAGCCGGGTGACCATATGTCCAGAACACATAGAGGAAGAACTGGATGCTACCGCCACGCGACGGATCGAAGAAAGCGGTTTCCGTCCACTGCAGGCCATCGGACAGAAGCCCGTAACCGGCAAACGACAGCGGGATAACCGATGCCATGAACAGCAGACCAACAGTGCCGGCGGCCCAGGCCATCAGCGGCGTGTTGGACCAGCCACCTTTGCCCGAGAACGCGTTGCGTACCAGAACGGCACCCGCGAGGAACTCGGAGATTGCCACCAGAATGATCGCCAGATGGCCCATCCAGATGTAGGGGTTACCCGTACGGAAGGACATGGGCGCATAGGCGGTCCATGTGAAATCCGGACGCCCGATAACCAGCAGCACAGCTGCCACGATCAGGATCCAGTAACTCGCCTGTGCCGCACCGGCCCAGTAGAGTTTTTCCGTGCCCAGTATTTTCGGCAACATGTAGTAGTTGACCGAAACCACGAAGGGGATCAGGAAACCGAACACCATAACCATGCCGTGCAGGGTCATCAGTGTCATGTAGATTTTCGCCCCGAGGAACTGCACGTCCGGGACGGCCAGTTCTGTTCGGAACGCAAGTGCGAAAAATCCGCCGAGCGCCAGCATGATCAGAGAGGTAAAGATACCTTTCAGAGCAATGTGCCGGTAGTCGTTGGAAAAGAAGATATCCTTGATCGACATATTGCCGACCAGATTCTCCGGTTTCCAATGGACCGAGTTCCCCATTTTGGGGCTATCGTTTTCCATAGCCATTTAGATGTTCTCCCCTGTAGTAGTGAGTGCGGCTGTTTGCTCTTCGCCTTCGTCAACGACGAGCCAGGCTTTCATCTGAGCGTGGCCAACTCCGCAATAGTTTACACACTGGATCAGGTACTTGCCCGGTTTGTCCGGTGCGGTGATCCACAGCTCGCGCTTGTCGTCGGGATCGATTTCCGCGGTGATCTGCGCCACGGGAATGTTGAACCCGTGGATCACATCGTTGCTGACAACCTTGAACAGCACCGATTCACCCGGTTTTACGACGATTGCGTTACGGCTGATTTCGTCTTCCTCGTTGATGAAGCCGAAGCCCCACTGGAAGGCAATGACAGTGACAACGCGGTCAAAGGCGTCTTCACCCTCGCCCGAATAGTTGCCCGACACCATTTTTTCCTCGGCATTCAGGTTTTCCTGATAGGCCGTGTAGGTATTGGTGCTGAGACGGTCGGCGTAATACACCAGACCAAGCATCACGGCGATGAAAGCAAACTCGAACGAGTAGCTGGGCTTCCAGCGCTTTTTCACGAATATGGCGGCCAGAAGCATCACCATCCCCAGAATTGTGAAGGATGCGGTGATAGCCATCATAATCGCTTGAGGCCCCCATATCCCTAATGCGTTTTCCATTCTGTCTTCCTCCCTTTTGGCAAGCAGGTTTCAACCCTGCTCTGGATTGAGATGACACGGTCCGCGAAAGCGGCCTCCGTGCCTGTAGTCGGATTGGCCCGCAGAATACCCGTACCGGCGGGCACAGGCGTAAAGCCCGATGCCTCCGGCGTGCCATCGGCCGAAGCCTCCGGTGTCGCGGAATTTTCTACAGGGTCTTCATTCAGCTGGCGCGTGCGCGGCAGGCAGACCTTGACCCGCAGCCCGCCGTCCGCACGGTTTGACAGGCGGATATCGCCCCCGTGTGCGCGAACAATCGTGCGGGCGACTGCGAGGCCAAGCCCCGTGCCGCCTGTTTCACGATTTCGGGAGTCCTCGAGCCGGTGGAAAGGCTGGAACACGTCTTCCTGACGGCTCTCGGGGATTCCCTGTCCCTCGTCATCTATGATGATGGCGATCTTGTTATCTGTTGTTTCCAGCGAAACCCGGGCTACGGTCCCGTATTTCACCGCATTGTCGATCAGGTTGCCGAGCGCACGGCGCAGGGCGATCGGGCGGCAGTCGATCAGCACCCAGCGCGGAATCTCGTCCAGTTCCACGTTGGAACCGGCATCGGTGATGTCGTCGCAAACCCGCGACAGCAGCGAACCGATATCGACGGTTTCCTGCGGCTCCGAATTGGCATCCTCGCGAATGAACGACAGGGTCGAGGCGACCATGTGTTCCATATCGTCGAGATCGCGCAGCATTTTCTCGCGCAGTTCCGCATCCTCGACGAACTCCGCGCGCAGGCGCAGGCGGGTGATCGGCGTGCCGAGGTCGTGGGCGATGGCCCCGAGCATCTGGGTGCGGTCCTCGACAAAACGGCGGATACGGTTCTGCATGACATTGAAGGCATGCGCGGTGCGGCGGACCTCTTCGGGTCCGGTTTCAGGGATGGCGGGCCCTTGTACGTCTGTTCCGAGTTTCTCTGCCGCACGCGAAAGCTGTTTCAGCGGGTCGGTCATGCGCCCGACGATCAGCATGGAGATCAGGATAACCGCGATGAGCATCACGGCCATCGACCAGCCGAGGCGGGCAGAGAAGAATTTCGGCGGAGTCTGGATCGGCATGGCGACATTGAGCCAGCCGCCGTTCTGCAGCCGCTGCGACACCAGGATCAGTTCGTCGGGGATCGGCTCGCCCTTGCCGGCCAGAACATTGCGCCAGTAGGCCACGGCCTCGGAACCGGAGGAGGAAGGCGCGTAGGCGATGCGGAAATCTTTCAGGCGCTCCGGTGCGACGTGGCGGGTCAGTTCCTCTTGCAGGGTGACCTCGCGCCAGTCGGTGCCCGCGGTGGTTTTGACAATCGGTTGATCCGTAACCGTCATGAACTGCGCATCGGCATTGGCGGAGCGGGTCAGGGCATCGAGTTCCTCGGGCGTTGCAAAGTCGGCAACGGCGCCGGTGGTGGCGACCCACTGGATGGCGTGTTCGCCACCCGCCGTCAGCAGCAGGCTGTTGCGGTCGGTGGCATAGAACAGATTGCTGATCAGATGGGTGACGGCAAGGCCGACAACCAGCAGCAGCATCGCGCGGAAAGCGATGGTATCAGGCAGCGGGTTTTTCATCGACCGTCACCTTTGCTGTAAACATATACCCACCACCCCGAACGGTCTGTATCAAAACCGGATTTTTCGGATCTTCCTCGATTTTTCTGCGCAGGCGCGAAACCTGCATGTCGATTTTCCGGTCAAACGGGATTTCGACTTTGCCGCGAGCCAGATCGAGCAGCTGGTCACGCGAAAGCACCTGTTGCGGATGCTCCACAAAGGCGGTCAGGAGATCGAACTCCGCCGCGCTCAGATCCACCAGTGTTCCATTGGCCGACGTCAGGCGGCGCAGCCCCACATCCATGCGCCAGTTGCCGAAGCGCAACACGCGGCCATAGCCCTTGGCCGCAACCGGCGGCACCATATGGGTGCGGCGCAGGACAGCCTTGATACGGGCAAGCAGCTCATGCGGGTTGAACGGTTTGGCGATGTAATCGTCTGCCCCGCCACTGAACCCTTTGATACGGTCGTTTTCCTGACCCATCACGGTCAGCATGACAATCGGAATACGCGAGGAGGCACGCAAGTCACGACAAATGGACAGCCCGTCCTTGCCGGGCAGCATCAGATCCAGAATCACCAGATCGATTTTCCAATCATCAAGTGCGGCGCGCATTTCTTCTCCGTCAGCGGCTGTTGTCACGCGAAACCCTTGCGCGCTAAGGAACCTTTTGAGCAGAACACGAATTTCCCGGTCGTCATCGACGACAAGAAGATGCCCTGACAGAATGTCCCCAACAGAATCCATACGCATGAATTACCTCTTTCTTCCCGGTTTCGGTGCAAAAGTTTGTAACGGAATGTAACATGGATTGTGACGTAACGGAGAATGGCGGCAAAAAAACGTGAATTATAGGTAATTATCAAACGGTTAACTGGAAATAACAAGGTTTTTCGCCGCTCTTGACCTTCCAGAGACTGGAAGGATTAGATAGGATACAGAGCAACCAGCGAGGGACGCAGATGTCCAATTCACAGGACCACGGGGCCGGACATGCCGGACGAGACCACAGCCGGCACGACCACGGGGCGCAGCCGGCGGCGGATGGCAAGACCACAACGGATCCTGTCTGCGGCATGACCGTGCCGCTGGATGCAGGCAAGCCGAGCGAGGTCTGGCATGATCGGGAATTCCATTTCTGCTCCGACGGATGCCACACGAAATTTCAGGGCGATCCCTACTTCTATGCCTCCGGCAACAGCCAGAAGAAAAAGGACGAAATCAGCCTGACGACCGACTACACCTGCCCGATGCACCCCGAGATCGTGCAGCAGGGCCCCGGCGCCTGCCCGATCTGCGGCATGGCGCTGGAACCTATTGTCGCCAGCAGCGATGCACCGAACGAGGAGCTGGTCGATTTCACCCGCCGCATGTGGATCAGCGCTGCCGTAGCGGTGCCGCTGGTGATCCTGACCATGGGACGCTACGTCGGTTTTCCGGTGCGCGAGTGGATTGGCGAGCAGCTTTCGATCTATATCGAATTTGTGCTGGCCACGCCGATTGTCCTCTGGGCGGCGAAACCGTTTTTTGTGCGCGGCTGGAACTCCATCCGCACCATGAATCCCAACATGTGGACCCTGATCGCCATCGGCGTCGGGGCGGCCTATATCTACAGTCTGGTTGCAACCTTCCTGCCGGGAATTTTTCCCGAAGCCTATTTCGAGGACGGCAGCGTCGGCACCTACTACGAGGCCGCGGTGGTCATCATTGCGCTGATTTTCGTCGGGCAGGTGCTGGAGTTGCGGGCGCGGGAGCGAACCGGGGATGCGATCAAGGCCCTGCTGGATCTGGCCCCGAAAACCGCGCGCCGGATTCTGGACGACGGCGAGGAATACGATGCACCGCTGGAGAATATCCTCGAAGGGGACCGCCTGCGGGTGCGCCCGGGCGATGCGGTGCCGGTCGACGGCGTGGTGATCGAAGGACACACCAGTATCGACGAAAGCATGCTCAGCGGGGAATCCGTGCCTGTGGAGAAAACCGCCGGGGATCAGGTGACCGGCGGCACGATCAACAAGAACGGCTCGCTGGTGATCGAGGCAACGCGGGTCGGGGCCGATACGGTGCTGTCGCAGATCGTCGATATGGTCGCCAACGCCAAACGCTCGCGGGCGCCGATTCAGGGGCTGGCGGACAAGGTTTCGTCGATCTTCGTGCCGACGGTGGTGCTGGTTTCCATTACCTCCTTCATCGTCTGGCTTTTCTTCGGGCCGGAACCGGCGCTGATCTTTGCCGTGGCCTCGGCCGTGTCGGTGCTGATTATCGCCTGCCCCTGTGCGCTGGGGCTGGCAACGCCGATCTCGATCACAACAGCGGCGGGGCGCGGAGCGCAGGCCGGTGTGCTGATCAAGGATGCCGAGGCGCTGGAACGCATGGCGCGGGTCGATACGCTGATCGTCGACAAGACCGGCACGCTGACCGAAGGCAAACCGCGCCTGACCGATACCATCGCGCTGGGCGATCTGGAGGCCGACACCGTGCTTGCGCTGGCGGCGGCACTGGAGAAAGGTTCGGAACATCCACTGGCCGAGGCAATCGTCGCGGGGGCCGAGGACAAGGGGCTGACCGTTGGCAAGATTACCCGCTTCACCGCCGTGACCGGCAAGGGCGTGCAGGGATCGGTCGGCGGGCGCGAGGTCGCGCTCGGCAATATGGCGATGATGGCCGAAATGGGGCTGGAGACCGCAGAAGTGGACGAACAGGCCGACGCGTTGCGTGTGCAGGGCAAAACCGCGATGTATGTGGCGGTGGACGGCGGGCTGGCGGGGATCGTTGCCGTCGCCGACCCGATCAAGGGTAACACACGCGACACCATCGACGCGCTGCACAAGGTTGGGCTGCGTATCATCATGGCCACCGGCGACAACGAGCGCACAGCGCTGGCCGTGGCCGAACAGCTCGGCATTGACGAGGTGCGCGCCGGTGTGATGCCCGAGGACAAGAAGAACCTTGTCGAGGAGCTGCGCGCTGCCGGTCGCAGCATCGCCATGGCCGGAGACGGGGTGAACGATGCGCCGGCACTGGCGGCGGCCGATGTGGGGATTGCCATGGGCACGGGCGCCGATGTGGCGGTGGAAAGCGCGGGCATTACCCTGCTCGGGGGGGATCTGTCCGGTATCGTGCGGGCGCGCAAACTGGCCAAGGCCACGTTGCGCAATATCCGCCAGAACCTGTTCTTCGCCTTTGCCTACAACGCGGCCGGTATTCCGGTGGCGGCGGGGATCCTCTATCCGCTGACCGGCACGTTACTGTCCCCGATGATTGCGGCGGCGGCGATGTCGCTGTCCTCGGTTTCCGTCATCACCAACGCTTTGCGGTTACGCAAAGTCAAACTCTGACGGGGCGAAATCATGGACCACCCGACCGACCACAAAACGGATGCCGCCTCGGGCGGAAATACCCTGCGCTGGCGGCTGCTCCGGCGCGGCCTGCTGTCCTATCTGGGCCGCTCGGCGCGCAAGGTGTTGTTGAACCGGACCTTTGTGACCGAACGGGGGCCGGAGCGCTGGCTGCGAAACGACCTCGACCGTTTCATGCGCGAAGTGCAAGGCGAGTGTGATGCGCTGCGCCCGATTGCGAAGCTCGACGCGCTGCCAGCCACCGGCAACCGGATTATGGTCGAACTGGCGATCCTTACGATCTCGGCCTATCGGGTGCTTTGCCGTCAGGGAGTCGATCCGGCGGATGCGCGGGCGGCGATTGCCGATACCGGTTGGGATATCTATGCCGGACAACTGGCGCTCGCCTCCCAGCCCTTCCGCCTGACCACGCGCGATCCGGTGCGGCGGGTGCAAAAGACCATCCGGTTGTTGTTGCGCTTTCCCTTCACGGTTTCCGAAGCACCGGGGTATGCCGCCAAAAGCTGGGTAGACGGCGACGATATCTATACCTGGTTCACCCATTGCCCGCCGCATTCCTTTGTCCGTGCACTGATTGCCGAGCAGGGGGACAAGGGTGAATTGCAGGCTTTTGCCGAGAGCTGGTGCCAGTATGACTGGCCCGGTGCCGATGTGATTGCCGGTGACGGGAAGCGTGGACATTACGAACGCCGCAAAACCCTGTCGGCCGGTGACAGCGTTTGCGATATGTGCTGGCGCGGCAAGGTGCTGAAGGCTTCACAAAAGCGTGAGAAAGCCCCCGAACCATCTGGAAATTGATACAGGTCAACGCAATATATTAGAAAAATCGTATTTAAGCTCCGAAAGGACCGAGAAACACGATGACACCGGAGATTTTCAACAGATTCGTTTTGAGACCCGCGGGGTTGCTGGCCCGTGGTCTGTTGCCGTTGTTGCTGCTTCTGGCCCTGTCGCTGAACAACGTGGCCATGAGCGCCGGGGCTATGGATCATTCTTCGGAAAAAGTCTCGGCTATGGTTTCTGCCGCGATGGCGGACGACCATGCCCTGCATGTTTCCGGCGATGACGGCTCCTGCCAGCAAATGACCCCGTGCAGCGCTGCGCTGGAGGGACCGGAAGCACCGGCCCTCGTTGTTATCCCGCCGCAAATCGCGTGGAACCTGCGCAACAGCGCCGCGCGCAACCGGGCGCTCAGCCCGCCGTTCCACCCTCCTATCGTCTGAATTCGACCCTTCTGTGAACCGCACCCTCGCGGTGCAAGATCGAATTCGAATGATGGAGAAAGACCATGAAACTCTTTGCCAAAACCACGGCTGTCCTTACCGCTGCAACCCTGTTGCCTGCGCAGATCGCGCTGGCGGACCAGAACTTCCCCTATGCCAACCCTGTCGGCACCTATGAACACATGGGTGGCTATGGCATGGGCTGGGGCGGCTGGTTCTTCGGGCCGCTGATGATGCTGCTTGTGCTGGGTGCACTGGTCGGTGGCGTCGTCCTGATCCTGCGCCTGCTCGGCGTCGGCGGCGGTGCGGCCAATGCGGGCGGCAATGCGCTGAACCTGCTGAACGACAGGTTCGCACGCGGCGATATCGACGAAGACGAATATCGCAAGCGGCGCGACGCCCTCAACAGCTAACCTTCGAGAAAACCGTGGCACGGGCGGGGATCACCCCGCCCGACCTGCGCACATCCGGCAAGGACCGGAGAGCGGGTTGCTGCATCCAGAAACACCGAAATACCGGAGACATAAAATGTTTACCAACACCACAAAAACCTTTGCGCTCGGCGCTGTTGGCGCCCTGCTGATCGGGACCGCCGCTATCGCACAGCCTTTCGTTTACATCCCTGTCGGCGGGGCTGGCCAGATACAGGTGGTCGATGCCGCCAACAGGCAGATCGTCGATACCTACGAGGGGCTGACTGCCGTGCATGGTCTGGCCGGCACGCCGGACGGAAAATACCTGATCGCGGGCAGCTATACCGAGCGGGATCGCGGCACGGAAGCACCGGCCAAGCCTGCAGGCATGTCCGACGAGGAACACGCCGCGCATCACACTGCCGCACCGGCGGGAGCGGCCATGAACACCGACCAGGTTTCGATCGTAACGATCCTGCGACAGGACACCGGCGAGGTCGTGCGCGCCGTTGACGTGCCCGGAGCTGTGCACCACGTCACCGTCAGCCCCGACGGGCGTTTTGCGGCAGTGACCCATCCGGCCTATGACTCGATCAGCGTGATCGACCTGCAAAGCTACGAGGTCACGACCGTCAAAACCGGCTCCCTGCCGAACTACATGGTGTTCAGCCCCGATAGCGCCACGCTCTATGTCAGCAACGCGGGGGACAACAATATTGCCGTGATCAGCACCAAACACTGGATGGTCGGGAAAACCTTCGCTACCGGCGAAAGCCCCGAACATATGGTGTTGTCGCAGGACGGGAAAACCCTGTTCGTCAACAATACCGACGGCGGGACCGTCAACGCCATCGATACCGCCAGCGGTGCCGTCAACGCGACCTATCCGATTAGCGAGCGGCTGCACGGGCTGGATATCACCGATGACGGCAGCGCTCTGCTGGTGGCCGAACGGGACGGCAACAATGTTGCCCGTGTCGATCTGGCCAGCGGCACCGTCAGCAAACAGGCGATGGGACCGGAACCCTATCACCTGACCACCATCACCGGCAGCGGGCTGGCCTTTGTCAGCTCCTCGGACGAGCCGGTGATGCGGATCATCGACCAGACCGACATGTCGCTTAAAGGTAAGATCGACATCAAGGATATCGGTCACCAGATGGTGGTCTCTCCCACCCGCTAACCTGACCAGGCGCCCCCTTTTCGCGAAGGGGGCGTTTTTTCCGTCCGATCACACGATCTCGCGAAACCATCACGACTCTCTCACGCGGCTTTGCATCAGGAGTTACTCGCCACGGCGCATTCTTCTGTTACGCCTTGAAGTGCGACATTTTGTCAAAACCAAGGAGAGAATACATGCAGATCAACAGAAAAATCCTTCGCACCGGCGGGCTGTCCCTGCTGGTTGCCGGCATACTGGCCGCGGGCGTCACAGGCGTTTCCGCAAATGAAAGCGACGGCGCCATGTCGGCTTCGGCGGATGGTCAGGCGCTCTGGCAGTTTCCCGACCGCAAGGCGCTCGACCCGGCGCTGTTCGGCACCCCTGCCGAGCCGTGGAACGTCGAGCTTTTGCCCCTGTCTGAACGCCTGACCAGCGAGGATGGCAGCAGCTTTACCACCATCAAAAACCCCTCGATGTTCTCCAACAACATCAAGATGACCACCGGCAGTTTCGACATGACCGTAAACGACGCCACCGCCAAGGACGGTATGGGATCCGAAGATACGGTGGCGATGGATGCCACATTCACCGGACCGATGGGCCGGACCTTCCGCGTCGTGATGAACAAGGTCATTCCGGTCGGCCCCGACCACCCGTTCTTCGGCGGTGTAGGAACCAATGTGCTGATGCACGGCGGCACGGGGATCGGCACGCCGCTGGTGGCCGAGGAGTTCTCCTACATCACCGTCTGGGGACTGGGTGATATCTATATCGACGGCGAAAAGGTCGACAGCAAGCGCGTCGTCCATGTCATGGTGTCGGAACGCACCCGCGACGACGCCTTCAAGGTCGGCTTCGGCGTGGCAAAACCGGACGAGCTGGAAATCCATCTGGCCATGCCGCCGCTCAAAGGCTCGCCCACCGGTCCGGTGCCGAGCCCTGTTCCGACCGGCGTGACCCTGCCGAACGGGGCCGAGCAACCGTTCATCCATGTGAACTTCTATGGCAACGCCGATCTGGA
Source organism: Paracoccaceae bacterium (assembly GCA_015485375.1). Classification (GTDB taxonomy): domain Bacteria; phylum Pseudomonadota; class Alphaproteobacteria; order Rhodobacterales; family Rhodobacteraceae; genus NORP23. The sequence goes on from WFTU01000438.1 coordinate 17,848, forward strand.
AGGGAACCGCTTCTACGGCGACATGTAAACCGGACCGCCGCGCTTGCAGGCGCGGCGGATACCTGCGGCATTGCCCCGCAAACGGCGCAAGTTTCTGCGGTTCCGGACGAACCCCCCTTGCGCGAAACGGCTTTCCGACTATAACCACCACAATTTGCATCTCGCAGACGAATCCCTCCCCGCCCGCGCGCATGTGCCGGCGGCCAAACGCGCGGAAGTCTAATGCCGAAAAGAACTGACATCTCCTCCATCCTGATCATTGGCGCCGGCCCTATTATTATCGGGCAGGCCTGTGAATTCGACTACTCCGGCGCGCAGGCGTGCAAGGCGTTGAAGGAGGAGGGCTATCGCGTCGTTCTGGTGAACTCCAATCCGGCCACCATCATGACCGATCCCGACATGGCCGACGCCACCTATATCGAGCCGATCACACCGGAAGTTGTTGCCAAGATCATCGAAAAAGAGCGCCCCGATGCGCTGCTGCCGACCATGGGCGGACAGACCGGTCTGAACACCGCGCTGTCGCTCGACGATATGGGGGTGCTGGAGAAATTCGGGGTCGAGCTGATCGGCGCCGACCGCAAGGCCATCGAGATGGCCGAGGACCGCAAGCTGTTCCGCGAGGCGATGGACCGTCTGGGTATCGAGAACCCGCGCGCCACGATTGCCGAAACCATGGAGGAATGCATGGCCGCGCTGGAAGATGTCGGCCTGCCCGCCATCATCCGCCCCGCCTTTACCATGGGCGGCACCGGCGGCGGCATTGCCTATAACCACGAGGATTACGAGAAAATCTGCGCCAGCGGGCTGGATGCCTCGCCGGTCAACCAGATCCTGATCGACGAATCCCTGCTGGGCTGGAAGGAATACGAGATGGAGGTTGTCCGCGACAAGGCCGACAACGCCATCATCATCTGTTCCATCGAGAACGTCGATCCCATGGGCGTGCATACCGGCGATTCCATCACCGTCGCCCCTGCCCTGACCCTGACCGACAAAGAATACCAGATGATGCGGACGCACTCGATCAATGTGCTGCGCGAAATCGGGGTGGAGACCGGCGGCTCCAACGTGCAGTGGTCCGTGAACCCCGCCGACGGTCGCATGGTGGTGATCGAGATGAACCCGCGCGTGTCCCGCTCCTCGGCGCTGGCCTCCAAGGCGACGGGTTTCCCGATTGCCAAGGTGGCGGCGAAACTGGCCGTGGGCTATACGCTCGACGAGCTCGACAACGACATCACCAAGGTCACACCGGCAAGCTTCGAGCCGACGATTGACTATGTTGTCACCAAAATCCCGCGCTTTGCCTTTGAAAAATTCCCGGGCGCCGAAGCCACCCTCACCACCGCGATGAAATCCGTGGGCGAGGTCATGTCGATCGGGCGCACCATCCACGAGAGCCTGCAAAAGGCGCTGGCCTCGATGGAGACCGGCCTGAACGGTTTCAACG
>WFTU01000439.1 GCA_015485375.1 Paracoccaceae bacterium
CTATACGGTGGTCTATCCGGTGGTGCGCGGCACCGGCCCGCTGGTGACGGTGATCGCTGCCGGTTTCGTGTTTGGCGAGACATTTACCGTGACCCAGTGGTTGGGCGTGCTGCTGCTTTCGGGCGGGATTTTCGGGCTGGCGGGGTGGAACCTGCGAAAAACCAAGGTCGGGCGGAATGTGCTGCGCGATGCGCTGGGCTTTGCCTTTCTGACCGGCATGATTGTGGCGCTTTACACGGTTTACGATGCCTATGGTATGCGTGCCTCGCCCGATCCGTTCACCTTCCTGTTCTGGTTCTTCGTCGTTGACGGCTGGACCTTTCCGATCATCGGATATCGTCACTGGCGCCGGATGGAGAATCCGCCAGCGCCCGGCCCGCTGCTGGCACGCGGTTTCATCGGAGCGCTGATCGCCTTTGTCAGTTTCGGCGCGGTCATGCTGGCCACGCGGCTGGACAAGGTGGGCGAGGCCGCCGTATTGCGCGAGACTTCGACTGTCTTCGCCGCCCTGATCGGCTGGCTGTTTCTGAAGGAAACCGTCGGGCCGGTGCGCGCCCTGTTAATGGCCGTTATCGCACTGGGTGCGGTAGTGGTGGAATTCGGTGGATAGACACGCTAAGAGGATTTTATGGAAAAAAGAGCCCCCCACCCGCTAGTGAAACTGGTCCTTGAACTGGGCCCGATTATGGTGTTTTTTCTCGCCTACCGCTGGGCCAATGTGCCCGAGGGTGCGAGTGACGAGGAACGCCAGCTGATCCAGTTGCTGTTCGCGACCAAGATATTCATTCCGACCACCCTTGCCGCCCTTCTTGTTGGCTGGCTGATGACCCGCACCATTCCGCGCATGCCGCTGATATCGGCGGTGATCGTGGTGGTCATGGGTGGTCTGACGCTCTGGCTGAAGGACGATACTTTCGTCAAAATGAAGCCGACCATCCTCTATATCCTTTTCGCCGCCATCCTCGGGTTCGGTCTGACTCGCGGCAAAAGCTACCTGCAATATGTAATGGAAGACTCGATGCCGCTGAAGCCTGAGGGCTGGATCATCTTCACCCGACGTTTTGCCCTGTTCTTCCTCGCTCTGGCGATCATGAACGAGGTGGTCTGGCGCAATTTCGACACCGACACATGGGTGAATTTCAAGACTTTTGCCCTGCCGATTGCCACTTTCGGTTTCTTCTTCAGCCAGATGGGCATGTTCGCAAAATACGCGATTGTCGAGGAAGAGGACTAGCGCGGTTTCAGGCGTTCGATAGCGTAAACAAGCGCGTCGTGCAGGGTCATGTCGGCCCCTTCCGGCGCCCCGTCCATGGCGCTTTCGACATCTTTTTTCAGGATACCGATGGTGTTGTCACCATCGAACCCGTCGCGGGCAAACTCGATATCGTCAAAATTGCTGCCGAACCACGTCTGCCCCGAGCTGGTGTGCATCAGCGCCAGCAGGCGCTGCTCGTCAATCCCGAGCGTATCCGCCCACTCCAGCGCCAGACGGGTCGCGGCGGTCGAGCTGGCCGCAACAAGATTGTTGAGGACTTTGGCCGCCATGCCCGTGCCAAACCCGCCCATATGATGAAAATGCGCGCCCATGGCGTCGAGTTGCGGCTGGATGGATGCAATATCTGACACGTCCCCGCCCAGCATAAATGACAGGCGTTTTTCCCGTGCCGCGATGGCCGCACCGGACATCGGGGCGTCAACCAGCGCAATCCGGTCGGGAATACGCTCGCGTAGCGCCCGCACATATTTCGGCGAGAGGGTCGAACTGATGATAATGCACGACAATTCCGGCGCGGAACGAACAAGGGCCTGATCGGAGAACAGAACCTCTTCGGTCTGCTCGATATCACGCACGACGGTGAACAGGGTCGTCAGGCCTTGTGCAAATTCGGCCGGAGAATCCGCCATATGCCGGGAAAACGCGCCGTAGGTTTCACGCGGTTTTACATCGAAACCCTGCGCATCGAACCCCGCATCCAGCAGCGTCTGCAGCATCGGCTGTCCCATGCGACCACAACCCGCAATACCCGTCTTTTCCATGTTAATCCTTGAACACCGGCGGGCGCTTTTCAAAATTCGCCATTACCGCCTCGCGCTGGTTTTCTTTGCCGAGAACTTCAAACTGCGCTTCGGATTCCGCTCGCAACGTATCGGCCCTCGGGGCCGTCCATGTCTCGGAAATTAGGCGTTTGGCCCCGCGTACCGCGTCAGGATTCTTGTTGGCTATTTGTTCTGCGAGTGCCATTGCCCGCGCCAGCGGGTCCGGTGCGACCTCGGTAACGAAACCCCACTCCAGCGCGGATTCCGCCTCGAAAATCTCGGCGGTATAGGTCAGCCGCCGCACGACGTCCTGCCGCGCCACTTGTGGCATCAGGGCCATACCGCCCATATCGGGCACCAGCCCCCACTTGCCTTCCATGATCGAAAATCGCGTATCGGGTGCTGCGATGCGGATATCCGCCCCGAGCATGATCTGGAAGCCACCGCCGAAAGCCGTGCCATGCAGGGCAGCGATCACCGGCATGGGCAAGTCGCGCCAGCCTACGGAGACCTGTTGAAACAGGTTGGCGTCCCCGTGCGTTCGCGCCATGAAATCGAGGCTGGACGGGTCCTGCAGCATGGCGGCAAAGCTGAAGAAATCCAGCCCCGCGCAAAACCCTTCACCTGCGCCCGACAGCACTACCGCACGCACGTCACGGGCGTTGTGTAGCGTGTCGATAGTCTCGCAAATCGCCTCCAGCATTGCCTGGTCCAGCGCGTTGCGTTTTTCCGGCCGGTTCAGTTCCACATGGGCCACAGCCCCGTGGCGAGTGAGGGAAATGCGATCAGTCTTCGACAAACAGATTCTCCCAGGCGCGATCCACCAGCTCGACGTTCATCTGCCGCTCGATCCCCTCGTAGTCACAAATCGACAGGCTCTGGTCGATCAGGAAAGGCGCGTGATAGGAGGCAAAAGCATTGTCCACCTCGGGATATTTGTCCTTGAGCAAATGCTTCAGCACCTCCTCGTCCGGCTTGATGCGATAGTGTCGACAGGTTTTGACGAAAATCTTGATGAAATCCTCGCGGCTCGGGTTATCCACCTTGATCTTGTAGTAGATACGCCGCAGCGCCGCGCCATCGAACATTTCCGAGGGCGCGAAGTTGGTCGAAAAAATCACCAGCGTGTCGAAGGGCACCATGAATTTCTGCCCCGATTGCAAGGTCAGAATATCGAAGTGCTGTTCCATAGGCACAATCCAGCGGTTGATCAGCGCCTGCGGCGGTTCTGCCTGTCGGCCAAGGTCGTCCACAATAAATACGCCGCCGGTTGCCTTTAGCTGCAACGGCGCCTGATAGGTGCGCGAGATAGGGTTGTAGTTGAGGTCGAGCATCGAAAGCGTCAACTCACCGCCCGTCATCACCGAAGGCCGACGACACAGCACATAGCGCTGGTCGAAGGTCGGGCCAAGGCGACGGAGCGAGGAAGGGTCGAACTCCTCCGGCTTTGCAAGCGTATGGACAATCGGGTCGTAAAGCGAAATCACCTGACCGGCGAATTCCAGAAACCGTGGCAGGAAAATATTGTCCCCGAGCGCATCGCGAATCCCGTTGGAAATGGAAGACTTTCCGTTTCCCGGAGGGCCATACAAAAGAACGGATTTACCGGAGTTTACGGCGGGCCCGAGTTGATCCAGCATACCTTCGGGCAAGACCAGATGCGACAGGGACTGCTCCAGATTTTCGCGGGTGATATTGACGTCCGAGATCCCCTGACGCGCAGTCTGCTTCCAGAAGTCCGCCAGCGGGACGGGCAGGGCACCGTAATATTCCGATTGTGCCAAAGCCTCCAGCGAACGGGCGCGGCCAGCGTCCGTAAGTTGATACCGCAGCGCCGCAGTCGTCGAGGCTCCGCGAGCGCCAAGCGTTTCGATCAGCGAGCCTTCGCGACAGTCGTCGATCAGCTCCTGCGCGATCGGGATCGAGACACAAAGTGCTTCGGCAATATCGATAACATCGGTCAGATTGCGCCGGAACATGGTTTTCAGCAGAATATCCCGCATCAGCGTGAATTCCAGCCCCAGATCGGCGGTCGTCAACGGAACCGTAGGTTTGATGCTGTCCTGAGTATTCTCGCCCATGATATGCCCCTTAGAAATTCACCCGTTTCAACAGTTTAACGCCTGATTTCCCGTCTGTGCAACGACGGGTTTGATGGAACCCGCGAATTCGGTGCGGTGATCAGGCAAACGCGCGGATTGCCAGATAATAGATTAACGCGGCGCCCATGCCGAATCCGAAAGGAAATTTCTTTTTGACTGTCCAGGAGTCCCAGCTTCCGGTAATTGCGCGAGCAAACTTCAGCTTTCCCAGAATCCAGTGCGATAGAACCGCCAGCAAGGTGACAACGGACAGGATAAACAAAAACGGCAGCACCTCGTTGCGGTCGACAAACAGCGCCATGGAGGCAGCAAATTTCGCGTCGCCCCCGCCCATGACGCCGAGCGAAAACAGCACGAAACCGGCGACAAGCACGATGAACCCGCCCAACAAACGCCAAAGGTAGACATCAAAAGGCAGGAAAATGGCCCCGATGACCAGGAAAGCCACCGCCATTGCCAGAACCAGCATGTTCGGAATTTTCATATACCGCAGATCGCTCCAGGTCGCCCAGAGGCAAAACGGCAGGGCTGCAGCCAGCAGCGCATAGTTCGCGTATGCAGCCATCACAGTGACCCCAGCAGTGACACCGCCGCCTCGAAGTACTGCGGGTGGGTTTCAATCGCCTGTTCCAGCAATCCGCGGGCAATATCGGTGTCACCGTTCTTGATCGCCTCGCGCGCCATATTATACAGCAGAATGGCGCGTTCACTGTCGGTCATCGGCATGACAGGAAGTTCATAGATTTTCCGCATGCCGCGTGACAGAACCAGATTGTTTTTCGCGGCAAACATTTTCGGATCCGCCGAAATGGCCTGTTTGAACAGCTTGTCGGCATCATTGTACTGGCGACGTGACAGTTTCGACAGGCCCCAGTTGTTCAGAACCTGTGCCGGTTTGGTGGTCAGGCCGCGGGCTATATCATAATAGCTGTCGGCGCGCTCCCATTCCTTGTTGTGATCCGCCACCAGTGCTTCCAGAAAGTAGCGCTTGAAGTTTTCCACAGTCGGCGGAATCGCGTCCAGCTGGACTTTTGCTTCGTCCCATGCACCGTTCCGGATTAGGGCCTCGGCATAGGCCAGCCGGTCTTCGGAGGTCGCATCGCCGGACTCGATCAGTTGCTCAAACACCAGAGCGGCCTCGGCATATTTCTTCGCCCGCACCAGCGATTTTGCATAATTGCGTTTCAGGTCAACGCGGTCGGGGTTTTGTGCCAGCGCATCACGAAAGAAAATGACGGCCTCTTCAGGGTCGGCCAGATTCAGCATGATGTCGGAAATTCCGGTGGCATCAATGGCGTTCATCGGCCCGAGCTCTGCGTTTTTTTCGGCATCGGTCATTTCCGTACAACCGGCGAGAAATGCCGCGAGTGCTCCGCAGTAAACAATTGTTTTAACTTTAATAAGACCCATCTGCCCGCCCTCTTTTTTCTAGTTGGCTATCAGAAAATAGCTGCCATTGCCATAGCGGACCAGTGAAAACTCGCTTTCCGGAGGTATTTCGGCCAATTGCTGCTCTATGAGGGTATTCACCAATATCAGGTTCTGCCGGATCAGTTCCGAATTGCCGTTGTCGATACCGAAAGCCACACGGAAGGCCTCGCGCGCCTGCTGATATTCATTCAGGTTAATCAGAACCACGCCAAGGTTGTTCCACGCGGGTACGGAGTTGGGGTCTTCCTCGACAGCCTTTTCCAGCAATATGCGCGCCTGGTTTAACCGTCCCAGTTTCAGATTGGCCGAGCCCATGGCGCTCAGAACCTCGGCGTTCAGCCCGTTTTCGCCGGCGGCCCGTTGATAGGCCGAGAGCGCCAACTCGTATTCCCCCGCCATCATTAGGCGGTCGCCGACAGTCAGGCCATCCACGGCGCCAACGCGCGGGGTGCCGAGGGGCGGCGGTGGCCCGATACGCTCGCCGCTTCCCAATTCGAAATTGGCTGTGTTGCAGGCGGCAAGAAACAGAAGAAGGGCCGGGGAAATACCGCGTTGTAGCAAGGGGCGGATCATCTCAGGAGGTTGTCGTAAATATCATAGATAGAGGGGCCAACCAGAATAATCAGCAACGGCGGCACGGTGAACATCATGGTGCCGATGGTCAGCTTTGTCGGCAATACGTTGGCTTTTTCCTCGGCACGCATTACGCGTTTGTCACGCATTTCCGAGGCATAGACACGAAGCGCGTCGGCAATCGATGTACCGAATTTTGCCGATTGCACCAGCACTGTAACAAAGGCGCTGATATCGGCGACACCGCAGCGTTCCGACATATCGCGCAACACGGTCACGCGGTCCTTGCCGGCACGCATCTCGTTGGCGACGATTTCGAATTCTTCGGCGAGCGTGGGATAGGAAACCTTGATCTCCGTTGCCACGCGCAAAATAGCCTGGTCGAGCGATTGTCCGGCCTCGACGCAGACCAGCATCAGGTCAAGCGCATCGGGGAAGCCGTTGGTAACGTCCTCCTGCCGTTGTTGCCTGCGCCGCTCAACCCAGTAGGCGGGCAGATAATACCCGATCGCTCCGGGAATGAGGACCGTCATGATTACGCCGGTCATCCCGGGTTTGGAAGGCTGGACCAAGATGTAAAGGAGGCCGGAGAGCATCATTCCGACGCCGAGCGCCATTTTGGCGAAGTTCATCGAGCGAACAGCATCTTTCGAGCGATAGCCGGCCTGAATGAGTTTCAGACGCGCTTCGGAAAGCTCTTCCTCGTCCTGGGGTTCGAGGAATTCCTTGAACTTCTCGAGGCTGGCCCCACCGCGCCCGCTGTCGTAGCGAAGCTTCGGCGTGATATCGACGTCTTTCTTGTTTTTCTTGTCGTTCCCGCCAAATTTCGGTCCGGTCTGCAGCTTTGCAAAAGGGTCCTCTTCCTTTTTCAGAAGTACCGGCAAGGCCAGAAGAATCATATACAGCCCGAGCAGGCCGAGAACCGCAAACGGTGTCATCGGCCCTAGTAGCGCATTCAGAAATGCCCAGCTGTTGGTGAAAAATTCCATGTAGCCCCCCGCTCCCCGATCAGACCTTGATATCAACCATGATGCGCATAAAAATAACATTTACCGTCAGAAAAATGCCGACAACGATCGCAGCCGGAACGAATACCGGTGTATCCTGAACCTTGTCATAATATCCCGGCTGCGCCACGTTGATCATGACCAATGCCAGCAGCGGGAAGATCGACAGGAACCATCCGGACCATTTAGCCTCGGCTGTAATGGCACGCACGCGGCGGAAAAGTTTGAACCGCGAGCGGATAACCTTGGCCAGCCCTTCGAGAATTTCCGCGAGGTTACCACCGGACTGGCTCTGGATTTTCACGGCCACAGCCAGAAAGCGCAGATCCTGCACATCGATCCGTTCCGCCATTTTTTCCAGTGATTCATTGATATCCATCCCGTAGGTCGATTCATCCGCCAGCATTCCGAATTCGGTGCCGAGCGGGTCAGGCATTTCCTGCGCGACAGATGCCACGGCACTGGAAAACGGGTGTCCCACGCGCAGCGAACGCACGATCAACTCGACAGCATCCGGCAATTGTTCTTCAAACAGGGAAATCCGCTTTTTCGCCTTGTTGCGCAGCCAGGTGTAAACCGCCCCGTAGCCCATGACGATGGAAATGCCGATACGCAAATTGAGCGCGGTCGCTGTGAACAACGTCAGCGCAACAAAACTCGCGATAGCCACAAAGATCATCACCATTATCAGCGCGACCGGAGAGAACGCGATATTCGCCTGCGCTGCCTTGGCCGAAAGAGGGGCGAGCAGGGGGATACCGCGGGTTTCGCGATGCTGTTCGCGCTCTTTACGCAGGGTTTCCAGAACATCCTCGGGATTTTCCCCGCTTTGCAATAGCTGTAACCGCCGGTTCACCTTGGATTCAAGGCGCACCGATTTCCCGAAGAAGGCCAGATAGATGCCTTCGACCATAAAGAAGACACCGACAAATATCAGCGCGTAAATTAGCGGTTGTATGCTCATGCGATCATCCTTTGCTTACAGGTCCGCACCTGCGTAAATATCTGCCGGCAGATCATAGCCCCATTGCCTGAAGCGCTCGGTATAGGCGGAGCGCAATCCGCAAGGCACGAATTTTCCTTCAATCTTGCCGCCTTCGGCAACACCGGTACGCTGGAACTTGAAAATTTCCTGCATCTGGATGATGTCGCCCTCCATGCCGGTCACCTCGGTGATCGATAGCATACGGCGCGAGCCATCCTGCAGACGCGAGATTTGCACGATCAGGTTTACAGCCGAGGCAATCTGCGCCCGGCTGGCCTTAAGCGGCAATTCAACGCCGGTCATGGCGATCATGTTCTCGAGACGCGCAACCGCATCGCGGGCGGAGTTGGCATGGATCGTGGTCATGGAACCGTCGTGGCCTGTATTCATGGCCTGCAACATGTCGATAACCTCGTCGCCACGCGTCTCCCCCACGATAATGCGGTCGGGGCGCATACGCAGGGCGTTTCGCAGCAGATCCCGCTGGGAGACCTCGCCCTTGCCCTCGACGTTCGGGGGGCGGCTTTCCATCCGGCCAACGTGAACCTGCTGGAGCTGGAGCTCGGCCGTATCCTCGATGGTCACGATGCGTTCGGAATCGTCGATAAATCCGGACAGCGCGTTCAAAGTCGTCGTTTTACCGGAACCGGTACCGCCAGATACGATGATATTCAGACGGGTCGAAACCGCGGCCTGCAAATAGGTCGCCATCGCCTCGTTAAAGGCTCCGAACTCGATCAACTGGTCGATCGACAGCTTGTCCTTGGTGAATTTACGAATGGAAACCAGCGAGCCGTCTACCGCACAGGGCGGGACCATGGCGTTGAAACGCGAACCGTCGGCAAGGCGGGCATCCACATAAGGCGAGCTTTCGTCCACACGGCGACCAACCGCCGAAACGATCTTGTCGATTACGCGCAGCAGGTGCCGTTCATCCTTGAATTTTACGGACGTCAGTTCCAGTTTGCCACCGCGCTCGACGAATACCTGCTGGCTGCCGTTAACCAGAATATCGTTGACGGTAGGATCTTTGAGCAACGGCTCCAGAGGGCCAAGGCCGGTGACCTCGTCCATCAGATCCTGAATGACCTGTTCCTGATCCACACCGTTCAGAACGACGCCCATCTCGCGCAGACCTTCGCGGGAGATAGCCGAAACCTCGCGACGCAGCTCTTCGTCCGAAGCCTTGTCCAATGCCGAAAGGTTGAGTGTTTCCAGCAACCGTTTATGCAGGCTCATCCGGATATCGAGCAACCTCGACAGGCGCTTTTCTTCCTTCGGATCGATATACAGATTGCTCGGCTTCGCCGGAGCCGGTTTCGGCTTGGCCGGTTTCAATTTTAGCGGCGCCGCGGCAGGGGTTGCGTCCGATTTGGCCTTGACCGGTTTGGCTGGCTGCGGCGCAGATCCGCCACCTGGCACCAGTGACGGCGCCGGAGTGGCCGCATTCTTGTCCTTTTTGTCAAAGCGTCGAAACATGGTGTTCTCCGTTAAACTATCGCGGCTTTCATTTCGTTCGCCGTGGTAATCAAAGCCTCCGCAATCTTGCGGATTTCCTTGCGCAGGGCGTTTTTCGGCGCCGCCTCTGCCAGCGGACTACCTTGGTCGCAAGCGGCCAGAATGGCTTTGCCGCCGATCGGGAGGTGAATGTCTATATCGATCCCGAGGCTTTCGGAAAACTTCTTTGCCCGCCCCTTGCCGCTGATATCGGTGAACGACGGCGCGAAGTTGAGGATATACTGGAGCTTTTCTTCCGGCAATTCCTCGGCCTTGAGCGTGCGCACGAAACGCATGATGTTCTGGGCGCAGCGCATATCAAGATGCAGAACCCCGAAATAGGTTTCGGCGATCTGCAATACATCTGCTGACCAGTTGACCAGCACCGGCGGCAAGTCGACAACAACAAAGTCGTATTTCGATTGTGCAAGGCTCAACAGGCGATGGATGGCATCGCCGTCCACAATATCTAGCGGCATAGTCTCCGGCGGCGCGGTCATTACAGCCATGCGGGTTTTGAACGAGGTCAGTGCCTGTGCAAAGCTTTCGGGGGTCAGGTTGTCCATATCCGTCAGCATTTCGGTAACAGCATCGCGACGCGGCAGATCGAGATAGGTCGCAACCGATCCGGACTGGAAATTCAGGTCGATGACGGCCACGCGGGTTTTCGACTTTTTGTCATAGCTGGCCAGTTCCCAGGCCAGGTTGACAGCAAAGGTGGTTGCGCCGACACCGCCGGCCAGACCATAGACCGGAAGGACGAAGCCCTTGCGGCGCGGTGCATCGGATTCTTCCGGTGTCGCGGTTGCGGATTTCGCGTTGCGCAGTTTTTCGATCGAGTCGCTAAAGGCATCTTCGGGGAAAGGGTAGGGGATGAAGTCGTCGGCGCCGTGGCGCAGCAGCGTGTGCAGGCTGACAGGGCTGACGTTGTTGGCGATCAGGATGGTTTTTGCGCCGCGCCCCTTGACGCCGTCGATGAACTGCAGGATCGGGTCGAGATCCTTCTCGTCCTCCTCGTCAACACAAATGACGACAAATTCCATACTATCGAGCGAGCCGCGTTTGAGCGACTCCATGGCTTCGCGAAACGAACCAACGGCCCAGTTCTTGGAGAACTGCCCTGTCAGTTCCGCGCTAAGTTGCGGAAACTTCTTGATATTGCGCGTCGCGGCGTAAACCTCGATCACACGTTCTTTCAGTTTCAATAATGCCATATTTCCCTCGCGGTAAAATGCAGGCCCCTTGCGAGTCCTCCGGATAGTACAACTTTGTTACTGACGGTTTAACGGATTTGGCCGCAGCACACAATTATTGTGCCAAATCATGGAGCTTCATAAAATCATTAAACCGTTACTAAATCAATATAGCCTATCTTCGCTATACAGGAAGGCGGCAAATAAAAAAAGGCCCCGAAGGGCCTTTTGAATTGGTGTGGATGAGCGGTTAGCTGCCGCCGACATATCGGTTGTAAACGTTGACTCCCGCTTTACCGTCGAAGTCGTCGCCCAGATAGCCCCGAACAAAGCCGGCAACCATGGTAACCGTGCGCCGGTTCAGGCGTTCACGATCCTCGGTATTGATCAGCGGTTCGGTTTCGCCGCGCGATACAGTGGCAATCAGGCTGGAGCGCGGGACACCCTGCGAAACCAGATAGTTTACCGCTGCCTGCGCCCGTCGCAGACCCAGACGATGGTTATAGGATGCCGAGCCCACCTTGTCGGTGTGCCCGAACACTTTGAACCTCACCATCGGGTAGCGTTTGATCCAGACCGCCTGCTGACGCAGGATGGCCTTGGCTTCGGCGTCCAGCGTGGATTTGTTGAACTCGAAGTTGATCATGGTCGGAACCGAGCGCCGGAAGCGTTGGTCCAGACTGAGCAGCATATCACCCGGCTCGAGGTAGGCCGTCTGCGCGAACTGGTTCGCGGCAGCAGCTTCGGCGAAGGAGGCTTCGTTGTTCAGCCCGCCGGCCTGATTGAGGCAACCGGCAGTCAGAAGCAGGACAGAAGCGGCGGTAGTCAGTTTGAGTATCGTTTTCATTGCCTTACTCCAACACGTAGCCATAGGAGCCCTGAATGTCTTGTCCAGACCCTCCGAGCAGCGCCGACCCTTCGGTCGTTCCGAGCAGGAAGAGTTCTTCCTCCGTCGGAATGCGCATGTTGTTCGTCGCCATGCTCAGGGCATCCGAGTTTGTCGGAGCAACGAGGTGCGGCGTGATGATGATTACCAGCTCGGTTTGCGAACGCTGGAAATCGGTGCTGCGGAAGAGCGCGCCAAGGATCGGCACATCACCCAGCCACGGAACCTGTCCGACGCTGTCGCCAAAGTCGTCCTGAAGCAGGCCTGCAATGGCAAAGCTCTGGCCGTCCCGCATTTCAACGGTTGTTTCCGTGCTGCGGTTCTTGAAACCGGAAATACCGTTGACGGTAACCGACCGGTCGAGTGCACTGACCGAGGTCAGCAGTTTCAGGCTGATCATGTTGTCGTCAATAACCGTCGGGGTGAATTCCAGATTGACACCGAAGGACTTGAAGACAATTTCCAGCGATCCGTCCGGGCCATTCTGCGGCACCGGATATTCACCACCGGCGAAGAATGTGGCTTTCTGGCCCGAGATCGCAACAACATTCGGCTCGGCAAGAGTGCGAACCATCCCTTTGCTTTCAAGGGCTTCGATCAGGACGTTAACCGCAAGACCGCCACCACCGAAGGTGAAGCCGAGCGAGCCGTTATTGCCGCCAGTCGTCGGAACGATCGGGGCAGGAATTCCGCTCGCGGCACCGGAAAGGCTGCCGCTACCGCCGGAAAGACCGGTCAAACCGGAAATGCCAACGCTGGAACTGAGGCTTTTGGACACCGAGCGGCTCATTTCCGCAAAACGAACCTGCAGCATCACCTGCTGCGTTCCACCAACCATCATCAGGTTGGTAACTTTGTCGGGCGCGTAGCGATTGGCCAGTTCCATGGCGCGCGCAACCTTGCGGGCACCCGAGACAGTGCCGCTCAGGACAATGCCGTCATTGGCTGTGCGCACTTCAATGGGTTCGCCGGGCAGGATTTCCGCCAGACGCTCCTTGAATTCCGCGATGTCGGGCAGAACCCGGACATCCACATTTGCTACCAGACCCCCGTCGGCACCAAAAATAGTCAGGGTTGTGCGCCCGGGGATTTTCCCGAGAACGTAAATTGTGCTTTCGGAAAGAGTCGCGATATCGGCAATGGCCGGGTTTGCAACGGAAATTTCCGAAAACGGTTGATCACTCTGAACAACGATAGCGCGGTTGACCGCGACCGAAATATTACTGGATGTAGACCCGCGCATTACCGACAACACGCTCTGTGCGTGTGCGGCTGTAACTGCGGGGCCTGCAATGGCTAGCCCTATAAGACTTGCTCGAATCAGGTTGGTAAAGCTCATGTGATCCTGCCTCTCAAAACCACTATTGTTTAATTTTCGCGCATTTCCTGCGTCTATCGGCAGAGAATGCGCGAATCCGAGGCGAATTTCAACAAACTTTTTCAATTCGAATCGCGACTGTTGCAATATTGGCGAATCGCGGGCGGAATTGTGTACGCTTTACTCTTCCGGGCAAGGGACCACCAACTCGATCACCTCGGCACCTTTCCGGGTGCGGATCGTGCAGACCGGTTTTGCCTCTACCTCTATGTTTTGTATACCAGTTATGTCTGTTTGGTCGACTTCGATAGCACCGGCTTCGGCCACATCCTCGACCCCGCGCAGCGACAACGTAAGCTGTCCGGTTCGCTGTGCCTGTGTCAACTCTGCAACAATCTGCGGAGAAACTTCCACGGTGACGTTTCGGGCAACCGAGGGCGTCATTCCGTCGCCGACTGCGGTCTGGTCGATGGCTATCAGTTTGATTTTCTCGAAAATAAGCTTGGTGATGGTCTGTCCCGCGCTCTCTCCGGTCCAGAAAATATCAACACGGTCACCTGGCTGGAGAAAACCGGACACACCTGTGGTCACGTCTACGCGGATTGTTATGGCGCGCATGCCGGGGGCGAGGCGCGAGCGTATACCCGCGTCTTCGCCAAAATTGGTTACCAGTCCGGGTAATATCGGTTCATTGGGGAAAATTTCCCGCAAAATGGCGCGCGGATCCTGACCTTCGGCGCCAACCGCCGCCTCGATCGAAAGAAAAGCGCCGGGAGGAACTGCGTCGGCTGGCCATTTGACCATACGGACGTCTTCAGGTTTCAGGTAGCGGGCGAATTCGAGCTTTCTAGTCGCCACAGCAACTTCTGTCAGTTCAATCTGCGGCACCTGATTGCGTTTTTCCGCGGCGATAGCCGCTTCGTAGTCATTGAAACGCTGCATCACCATGTAGGCAGCAGATCCGGCCAGCCCGAGGCCGATAAGTAGAATTAGGGCAAAGACAATGCGCATAAAGACTTCCCGATTATTGCGGAGCCACCTTGCCGGTGGTCCTCTGGTTTCCGTAACAAATACGGCAGATGCGAATTACATTCAAATAAAATGTAGGCGTCGGGAAGGTGCGGGCATCAGGTAAGCGAAAAAAAGACCGGAACGGTTTCCCGTTCCGGTCTGAATATTTACTGCTACCCGCGTGCGTAGAGCGGGTAACCGCAGCCGATTAGGAACCGGTGATTGCGGTGGTTGCAGCGCTGGAGTTTGCGCCGGACAGCTCGGAGTTGATCGAGATGGCTGCGTCGTTGATGCCGCCGGAGATGGCAGTCAGAACAGCAATTGCGATACCAACGATGGCTGCGGTCAGAACAACCCAGTCAACAGTTACGGCGCCGGATTCATTTTTGAAGAAGTTTGCGAACAGTTTCATTTTGTTTTCCCTTTCCAAGGATTCAGTTTGATCAGTTTTCACCCGATTAACGATGGGCCCTTACTGGATACGCCCTACGGAGGCTGTACTAATTAGCAACGAGATCCAGAAGCTATGCTGAGTGCCTTTAGGCTGGCGGCACGCCCTGTGAACTTGTTGAAACCTTTTAACCAAGAGAATTGGGCGAAATTGGGGCAGCAGCTGCCCAAATTGCGAAAATTTGACTTTTTGGGCGAGTATTGGAAGGAGCGTTTTTGCAACTATTTGATATTAATGCAAAAAAACAATTTCAAGAAAGCGAGTAATTTAGAATAATTCTACAAGACCGACCCAAACAGGCATAAATTTCCGGAAATGGGGCAATATCCGACGAGAATCACGAGGCAAATCGGCCCGACAGGCGGAATCGAGAGCGCTCGTGCGCCAATACTGCTAGACTTGAAGGCAAATTGCCTTGTAGTTTTCGCACACCGAAGAATCGCAACAAGGTTCAACCGACTGGGAGGTCACTGATGAAAAACACTATCCTGAAATCCGCAACCATTGCCGCTATTACACTGGCGTTCGGCACGCAGGCCATGGCGACAGAATGGAATGTCTCTGTCTGGGGCAAACGTCGCGCCTTTACCGAAGCCATCGAGAAGCTGGCCGAGCTGGTCAGCGAGAAGACCGACGGCGAGTTCACCATGAACATTTCCTATGGCGGTCTGTCCAAGAACAAGGAGAACCTCGACGGGATCTCCATCGGCGCTTTCGAGATGGCGCAGTTCTGTGCCGGATACCACGCCGACAAGAACCCCTCGATCACGGTTCTGGAACTGCCGTTCCTCGGCGTGGAAACGCTTGAGCAGGAAATTGCCGTATCGCAGGCCGTCTATAACAATCCGGCTGTAATCGCCGATCTGGCGCGCTGGAACGCCACTCTGCTGATGCCGTCCCCGCTGCCGCAGTATAATATTGTCGGTAAAGGCGATGCCCCGCGCACGCTGGCCGATTTCGACGGTCTGACCGTTCGTGCCACTGGCGGTATCGGTAAAGCCATGGCGGCCATCGGCGCAGTTCCGACTTCCATGTCGGCCACCGAAGTGCGTCAGGCCATGGACAGCGGAGTGGTCAAGGCCGTTGCCTTCGCGCCCCACGCCCACATGGCTTATGGCACCATCGAGAATGCAACATGGTGGACGACCAACCTCAACCCCGGCACCGTTAACTGTCCGGTTGTGGTCAACACCGACGCGCTGAATGCGCTGGACGATGCGGAGCGCGAAGCCCTGCTCGGTTCCGTTGACGAGGCGCTGGCCTACTATGTCGACTACTACAACGAGAAAACCATGTCGCAGTGGGGTCCGGCTCTGGACGAGCGCGGGATCGAGCGTATCACCTACTCCGACGAGGAACTGCAGGCCTTCCGCGATGCGGTTGCCGGTCCGGCTGCCGAAGCCTGGATCAAGGGCGCGAACGAGCGCGGCCTGCCGGGGCAGGAGCTCTATGATCTCGTGATCGAGACGCTTGCGGCCGAGAAAGCCAAGTAAGCGATCCCGAAATTGCGCCCCGCCCGTGTGAAACCACAGGCGGGGCGTTCCGTATTTTCTGCACTGGAGAAACCCGATGTCGGCAACCGGACCGGTTCTGGAGGACGATAGTCTTCTGAGCAAACTCGACCGGAAACTTTTCAAACTGGAGAGTTTCCTCGCCCTGATTGGCGGTATC
Organism: Paracoccaceae bacterium; assembly: GCA_015485375.1. Classification (GTDB taxonomy): domain Bacteria; phylum Pseudomonadota; class Alphaproteobacteria; order Rhodobacterales; family Rhodobacteraceae; genus NORP23. Next base: position 16,163 of record WFTU01000439.1, read on the forward strand.
GCCGTGTTTTCCCTGATGCTGCTGGCCGTGGTCAGCGTTGGCGGGCGCAACTTTTTCAACCGCCCATTGTCGGGCTATGTCGACTGGATCGAGCAGGCCATGCCGCTGATCGCCTTTGTCGGCATCTCCTATACCCAGCGTCTCGGCGGGCATATCCGTATGGATATTCTGGTCGGGCGTCTGCGCGGGCGCTTCCTCTGGGCGGCGGAGTTCCTGTCGACCCTGATCATGCTGGTGCTGATGGTGCTGCTTGTCTGGGGCACCTATTCGCATTTCCTGCGCTCCTTCGATTTCGCCTCCCCGATGTGGAGCCGTGATTCCAGTCTCGATATCGGCCTGCCGCTCTGGCCGACGAAACTTCTGGTACCGGTATCCTTTTCCGTGCTGGTGTTGCGGCTGGCGCTGCAGCTCTGGGGCTTCGGGCGTGCCTTCGTGACCGGCGCCACCAGCCCAGTGGCCGTTCCCCTGATGGAAGATGCCGCCACGGCTGCCGCGAACGAGGCTGCAACCGTTTCCGGATTTGACGACGAAAAA
>WFTU01000440.1 GCA_015485375.1 Paracoccaceae bacterium
CCGTTGACGCCGCCAACCCCGCCCGCGCCCTGCGCCCGCATCTGGCCGACCTGCCGCCAATCAAGGGCCGCTATATCGTCATCGCGCTGGGCAAGGCCGCCTGCGTCATGGCCGAAGAGGCCCTCGCACACCTTCCCGACGGACCCGTCACGGCCATCGCCGTCACCAACCCCGAGAACCTCCGCCCCGTGGCAGGCTGCACCGTCCTGCCCGCCGCCCATCCGGTGCCGGACGAAAACGGCGCGCGCGCCGCACAGGCCGTCATCGACCTGCTCTCCACCACCACGCCCGACGACCGTGTCATCGCCCTGATATCCGGTGGCGGCTCCGCCCTCCTGCCCGCGCCGGTCGAGGGCGTCACGCTGGAGGACAAGGCCGAAGTCAGCCGCATCCTCCTTTCCGCCGGTTTCGAGATCACCGAAATGAACCTCGTGCGCCAGCATCTCTCGCGCCTCAAGGGCGGCGGCATGGCCCGCCTTGCCGCGCCGGCAAGGCTCACCGCCTATATCCTCTCCGACGTGATCGGAGACGACTTGCGCGCCATCGCCAGCGGCCCGACCGTCGCCCCGATCGGCGCGCGGCAACAGGCCCGCGAACTGCTGCAACAACGCGGCGTTTTCGACCGGATGCCCGCTTCCGTCAAAGCCGCCCTGCAATCGACAGAACCGGAGCCGCCAACCGCCCCCGCCGAAAACATCCTCATCGGCTCCAACCGCCAGAGCCTCGCGGCCATTCAGGCCGCTTCAGGGGGAATCATTATCAGTGATTCCCTAACAGGCGATGTAGAAAACGCGGCCAATTTTATCGTTCGCGCGATTTCCGGAAACCCCGCCGAAACCCTGATCTTCGGCGGCGAGACCACCGTGAACCTCAAGGGAAACGGCAAAGGCGGCCGCAATCAGGAACTGGCGCTCCGCGTCGCCCTGCAAACGGAAAACATCCCCGGCGAATGGGTTTTTCTGTCGGGCGGCACCGATGGCCGCGACGGCCCGACCGATGCGGCGGGCGGCCTCGTCGATCCGCACACGGCCTCGAAAATTCCGGATGCCGAAGCCCTGCTCGCCAACAACGACAGTTACGCCGCGTTGCAAAAAGCCGGAGCCCTGCTGATGACCGGCGGCACCGGCACCAACGTCGCGGATGTGCAGATTTTCCTGCGCCGCCAACCTTGACGCGCGCGTAACAACCCCCACCTACAAGACAACTTGAAGGAGGATTGTTATGACTGGTTACACTGAAACCTCGGTCGTCATCTCCGGTTTCGATGACAACGTATTGAAAAAATTCCGCAAGGTCAGCCTGATTGTCGGCGGCCTGCTTTTGCTGGTCGGCCTGACCGGCGTGCTCGCGCCGCAGCTCCTGTCGCTGGTCGCGAGCGCCTTCCTCGGCTGGCTGTTCCTGATCGGCGGGGCGCTGAGCCTCTACTTCGCCTTCCTCGCCCGCTGGCGCTCGGCGGTGGCGTGGATCAAGCCGGTGCTGCTTTTGCTCGCCGGTTTCCTGATCCTGCTGAACCCGCTGGCCGGAGTTGTCGCCATCGCGCTTCTGCTGGCCTTCTACCTGTTCCTTGACGCCTTCGCGAGCTTCGCGCTGGCCCGCTTCATGAAACCCGCCAAAGGCTGGGGGTGGATGGCATCGAACGGCGTGATTTCCATCGGCCTTGCCTTGTTGCTGGTCTTTGCCTGGCCTGCGGATTCGGCGGTTCTGGTCGGGCTCTACCTCGGCATCAGCCTGATGTTCGACGGTTTGTCGCTGCTGCTCCTCGGCCTCGCGGCTAGACAAAGCGGCGAATAGGTAGCAGAACGGCGGCAACGCTTTTACAAGGACATAAAATCATGAGCATCACCCGCGAGCAAATTCTCGACACCCTGCGCCGGATCGAGGATCCCGCCAGCAAGAAAGACATCGTCTCGGCCGACATCGTGCGCGCCCTGACCATTGACGGCGGCGAGGTCCGCTTTGTGCTGGAGGTCGCCGCCTCGCAAGGCGCGGCGATGGAGCCGACCCGTCTGGCCGCTGTCGAGGCGGTCGAGAAACTGCCGGGCGTCACCAAGGTCTCGGCTCTGGTCACCGCCCATTCCGAAAAACAGCCGCCAAACCTCGGCACCGGTGCGAAACCTGCCGCGCCTGCCGGTCCGGCCCCGATCCCCGGCGTGAAGAAAATCATCGCTGTGGCTTCCGGCAAGGGCGGCGTGGGGAAATCCACCGTGTCGTCGAACCTCGCCGTGGCGCTGGCCGCCGAGGGCAAGAAGGTCGGGCTGCTGGACGCCGATGTTTACGGCCCGTCGCAACCGCGGATGCTCGGCGTCACCGGCCATCCGGCCTCGCCCGACGGCAAGACCATCCTGCCGCTGCGCAACCATGGTGTCACGCTGATGTCCATGGGTCTGATGATGAAGGAAAACGAGGCCGTGGTCTGGCGCGGGCCGATGCTGATGGGGGCGCTCCAGCAGATGCTCAACCAGGTGCAGTGGGGAGAGCTGGACGTGCTGATCATCGACCTGCCGCCCGGCACCGGTGACGTGCAGATCACCATGGCGCAGAAAGCCGAGATCGAAGGCGCGATTGTTGTTTCCACCCCGCAGGATGTGGCGCTGCTGGATGCGCGCAAGGCGCTGGATATGTTCCGCAAAACGAACACAAAGGTGCTGGGAATGGTCGAGAACATGTCGACGCATGTCTGTTCCAACTGCGGGCACGAGGAACATATCTTCGGTCATGGCGGCGCGAAAGCGGAGGCGGAAAAACTCGGCCTGCCGTTCCTTGGCGAGGTGCCGCTGGATATCGATATCCGGCTGGCCTCGGACGCGGGGGCGCCGGTTGTGGTGGCGAAGCCGGACAGTCCGCAGGCGCAGGCGTTCCGCGATATCGCGCGCAAACTGATCGATCAGGGTATCGTTTAGAGCCATGCTGAAATTCGCGCGGGTGGTGCATTTCGACGATTCCGATCTGTCCCTCTATGACCCCGTCGCGCCGTCCGGAGAATGGGCGGTCAGCGGCGGGTTCGCCTTTGCCGACTGGCAGGGCTCGGAGGACGAGAAGGCGCGGAACGCGTTTGAAAAGGGCTGGCTTGGTGTCGGCTCCTTCGGGCGGGCGACAGCGGTGATGGTGGCGGAGATCGAGCCTTTGCAACTGGGCGAGGTTCGTAGCCGTCTGGCGGGCTATCTGGCGCGGGATTTCGGGGCGCCGGACCACAAGGCGGCGCTGGCAGCAGCGGATCAGGAGATCGCCTTCATGCAGGAGTTGTGCGAGTCGCAAGACCTCAACACCGTGTTGCTGGTGCATCGGGAGATGACCGAAGCCGGTGTGCATGAAGAATGCCGCGCGGTTAAACCCCGCGCGGCGACGGTGCATTGAGGGTGGTTTTTCCAACTGTTCTTATTTTGATCAAGCAGCGGAAAATATTGGGAAAATAAGAAAGTTGGAACGTTCCAACTTTTAGCGTGCGCGGGACGGGAAGTGTTCTTCCATGAACTGGCGGAAGGATTCGGATAAAGCGGCGCGCGAAATTTCATCCGAAAATTCCAGCCGTATCAGGTTGCGCGATTTACGAAACGCGATGCCTTCGGTTTCTCCGGTGCGCGTATAAACCTTGATCGGGCGCGCGCGTTGTGCCGGTTGTTTGGCCGCATTTTTCAGGCAGGAAAAAACTTTGGCTGACTCTAGCGGATCGCCGGTTTTTTGCTGTTCCGCAAGTCTTTGCGCCACCTCGAGTATAGCCGGACCCTTGCTCGCATTTGCCAGTAACGGCTTCAAAATTCTGGCGTGGTTTACTTTGATGTCTCCGGGATGCGCATATGCCGAAACAATGTCTTTTGGCAGTTTCGCCAGATCAAGATAGCGGGACAGCCAGTCTTTCGAGACCTCCAGCGCCGCCGCCATGTCTTTTTGCCTGCCGCCGTAATAGTCCTCCAACGCCTGTGTGTAATCCTTTGCCCGCTCGTAGTCCGAAATGTCCTGACGGTGGCGGTTTTCGATGTCGGCAAGGCGGAAGGCCTGTTCGTCGGTGAGGGGGCGGACCTCGATCAGGTACCGGAAATCGGGATGGCCGTTGGCGCGCAGCCATGTCACGGCCCAGTGGCGCCGGGCGCCGGTGATGATTTCGTAGCCCTTGCGGGTTTCGCGCACGATGGCGGGGAACTCCTGTCGGCCCTGCGCTTTCAGCCCCTCGATCAGGTCGGCGCAGGTTTCGGCGGTCAGGCGGTCGTAGTCGCGGTTGTGGCGGGACCAGAGGTGGCACAGTGCCGGATCGACGAGGTGGCGGGTTTCGCGCGGTTTCAGGAACGGAAAGACGGAGCGGCGGGTAGAAAAATCTGTGTGCTGGTTCATGGAGAATCCCCTGTTGAAAAATCAGGAAGCCAGCATGGCAGATTATGGTTTCGGTATGGTTAATCCGGCATTTTCGGCAGGAAGTCCCCGTTCTGTTCGACCAGAAATTCCCGCACCCGCTGCGTGACCGGTGTTTCCGGCGTGCTGGCCGGACGCACGAGGAACCACTGGCGCACGATCGGCAGGCCCGGAAGGTCGATGGTTTTGATGCGGCCGGCGACCAGCGCGTCCATGACGGTGTGGGCGGAAATCAGGGCGATGCCGAGGCCGGCGATCACCGCCTGTTTGATGGTTTCGTTGGTGTTGAACTCCATCTGGTCGTAGGTCAGCCCCTCGCCGGTGCGGTCGAGGAATCGCTCCATAAGGATTCGCGTGCCGGAGCCGGGTTCGCGCTGGATGAAGGTTTCGGAGAACAGATCCTTGCGCGAAATGTCGCGGCTGTTGGCCAGCGGATGGTCCGGTGCGGCGATCAGAATGTGCGGATGGGCGCCGATGGCGACGGATTCTACGGCAGGATATCGGGGCGGGCGGCCCATGATGGCGAGGTCGATGGAATGGTCCTCCAGCGCCGAAACGATGCGGCGGCGGTTGCCGATAATCAGGTCGATACGGATGTCGGGCATGGCCTTTTTCGCCAGCGCCACGAGGGCGGGGGCGAAGTATTTTCCGGTGGAAACCACGCCGAGGGAAACCAGACCGGACTTGCCGGCGTTCAGGGATTCTATTGTTTTATAACAGTGCAGTAAGGTGGACTCGATCTTGTTGATGGTTTTCAGCACCTCCTGCCCCTGTGTGGTCAGATGTCCGTTGCCATCGGCGGCGCGGTTCAGGAGCTTGGCGCCGATGTTTGCCTCCAGCTGTTTGAGCTGGGTGGAAACGGCCGGTGCGGTCAGGTTCAGGCGCTCGGCCGCCGTGGTGATGCTGCCGCTTTCCTGCACGGCGGCGAGGGCGCGGAGCTGCTTCAGAGTGATTGCGTTCAACTGTGTCATAAATTAATTTTAACACAGAGAATATAAAATTCAATTTGATTATTGCACGCAGCCGCCGGAGTATGCAGGCCATCTTATATGAGCGGAGACGTGATTCATGGCTGACCATACGCCAATCGAAGAGACCCCGGGAATTCCCGCCGAGCTGATGCCGGTGATGCTGGCGCTGTGCGACGTGTCGCAGAAGCTGGCGCAGACAATTGCCGACGGTCCGCTGGCGGGGGATGACCTCGCTGCTGCCGTGGGCACCAACCTTGGCGGCGACGGGCAGAAGGCGCTCGATCTGATTGCCGACGATGCCTATGCCGAGGAACTGAAGAATACCGAGGTGCGCTGGTATGCCTCCGAGGAGCAGGACGAGGTTGTCGAGCTGAACCCGAACGGGTCGCTGGCGCTGGCGATCGATCCGCTGGACGGGTCGTCGAATATCGATGTGAATGTTTCCATCGGCACGATCTTCTCGATCTTCCCCGCCAAAGACGACGAGAACGAGAGTTTTCTGCGTCCGGCGCGCGAGCAGATTGCCGGTGGCTATTTTATCTATGGCCCGCAGACCGGACTGGTTGTGACCTTTGGCGACGGCACCATGCAGTTCGTCATGGACAGCCGCACACGCAAGTTTATCTGTGTGGACCGCAAGCTGAATCTGAAACCGGATTCGATCGAGTATGCGATCAATGCCTCCAACTACCGTCACTGGCCGCGGCCGATCCGGGCGTTTATCGACGATTGTGTCGATGGCACCGAAGGGCCGCGCGGGCGGGATTTCAACATGCGCTGGGTGGCCTCGCTGGTGGCGGAGACGCACCGTATTCTGACGCGCGGCGGAATCTTCCTGTATCCGGGCGACGACCGCGAGGGCTACAAACGCGGCCGGTTGCGGATGGTTTACGAATGTGCGCCGATTGCCTTTCTGATCGAGCAGGCGGGTGGCAAGGCCACCGATGCGGTTGACCCGATCATGGACCAGCAGGCGACAGAGCTGCACGGGCGCACGCCGTTCGTGTTCGGTTCCGCCAACAAGGTGGAGAAAGTCACCACCTATCACGATCTTCCTGAAAACGAGACGTCGGCGCTGTTCGGCAAACGCGGCCTTTTCCGCGCTTAATCACAAGGACCACAGACATGAGCACCAAACATCCTATCATCTCGGTAACCGGTTCTTCGGGCGCAGGGACTTCGACCGTCAAATCCACTTTCGACCAGATTTTCCGCCGCGAGGGCGTGAAGGCTGTGTCCATCGAGGGCGACGCATTCCACAAATACAACCGTGCCGACATGAAGGCAGAGCTGGAAAAACGACTGGCGCAAGGGGACCATTCGTTCAGCCATTTCAGCCTTGAAGCCAACGAGCTGGGCGAGTTGGAGCGGGTTTTCCGTGAATATGGCGAGACCGGCAAGGGCAAGACGCGCTACTATGTGCATTCCGACGAGGAAGCCAAGGCGCTGGGCACGCCCTCGGGCGAGTTCACCGAGTGGGCCGATTTCGAGGACGGCTCCGACTTGCTGTTTTACGAGGGCCTGCACGGTGCCGTGAAACAGGACGGCATCGATGTGGCCGGTTATGCCGACCTGAAAATCGGGGTTGTGCCGGTGATCAATCTGGAATGGATCCAGAAGATGCACCGTGACCGCAATGTGCGCGGCTATTCGACCGAGGCGATCACCGATGTGATCCTGCGCCGCATGGATGCCTATGTGAAGTGCATCACGCCGCAGTTCAGCCAGACGGATATCAACTTCCAGCGGGTGCCGGTGGTCGATACGTCGAACCCGTTTATCTCGCGCACCATTCCGACGCTGGATGAAAGTCTGGTGGTGATCCGGTTCAAGAATCCGGCGGGGATCGATTTTCCCTATCTGACCAGCATGATTCAGGGATCGTGGATGAGCCGTGCGAACTCCATCGTTGTGCCGGGCGGCAAGATGGACCTGTCCATGCAGCTGATCCTGACTCCGCTGATCCACCGTCTGATCGACAACGCACGCCGCGCCTAAGGAGGAGTGACCATGACACAGACCACCGAAACCCGTATGGCGAATGCAATCCGCGCGCTGGCGATGGATGCGATCCAGGCGGCGAATTCCGGTCACCCCGGTATGCCGATGGGCATGGCCGATGTGGCCGCGGTTCTTTACAACCGCTATATCAATATCGATCCGAGCGCCCCGAAGTGGGCCGACCGCGACCGCTTTGTGCTGTCCGCCGGTCACGGGTCCATGCTGCTGTATAGCATCCACCATCTGCTCGGCTTCGAGGATATGGACATGGAGCAGATCCGCAATTTCCGCCAGATGGGCTACCGCACCGCCGGCCATCCGGAATACGGCCATGCGGACGGGATCGAGACGACGACCGGCCCGCTGGGTCAGGGGATTTCCACCGCTGTCGGCTTTGCGCTGGGCGAGCGGATGCAGAACGCGCGTTTCGGTGACGATATGGTCGATCACTGGACCTATGTGATTGCCGGTGACGGCTGCCTGATGGAGGGCATCAGCCACGAGGCGATCGATATGGCGGGGCATCTCGGCCTTGGCAGGATGATCGTGTTCTGGGATGACAATGCGATTACCATTGACGGTTCCACCGATGTTTCCACATCGACCGACCAGAAGGCGCGTTTTGCCGCTGCCGGCTGGCAGGTGCTGGAATGTGACGGGCATGACCGTGACGCCATCGGTGCCGCGATCGAGGAAGCGCGCAGCGACGAGAGCCGCCCGACGCTGATCGATTGCAAGACCATTATCGGTTTCGGTGCGCCGAACAAGCAGGGCACGGCGGCAACGCACGGGGCGCCGCTTGGCGAGGACGAGATTGCGGCGGCGCGCAAGCAGCTGGGCTGGGAATATCCGGCATTCGAAATTCCGCAGGACGTTTATGATGCGTGGCACGCTGTTGCGGCCCGTGGCAAGGCGGCGCGCGAGAACTGGGAAGTGCGGGCCAAAGCCAGCGACAAGGCGGATGATTTCTTTGCCGCGCTGGGCGGGACGTCCCGCAAGGGGCTGACGGCCGCGATTTCCGCTTACAAGAAGAAGATGTCCGAAGAAGCGCCGAAAGTGGCGACGCGCAAAGCGTCCCAGATGGCGCTGGAGGTTATCAATGCGGCGGTGCCGAACATGGTGGGCGGCTCGGCCGACCTGACCGGTTCGAACCTGACCAAGACCTCGGGCATGAGTGGTGTTTCCAAGGGCAATTATGGTGGCGATTACATCTACTACGGCGTGCGCGAGCACGGGATGGCCGCTGCCATGAACGGGCTGGCGCTGCACGGGGGCATGATTGCCTACGGCGGCACTTTCCTGGCCTTTGCGGATTATATGCGCGGGTCGATCCGGCTGGCGGCGCTGATGGGCGTGCCGGTGACCTATGTCATGACGCATGATTCCATCGGGCTGGGCGAGGATGGCCCGACCCACCAGCCGATCGAGCAGGTGGCAAGTGTGCGGGCGATGCCGAACATCAACGTGTTCCGCCCCGCCGATGTGGTCGAGACCGCCGAAGCCTGGGAACTGGCGGTGCAGTCGAACGGCACGCCGTCGATGCTGGCGCTGTCGCGGCAGGGTCTGCCGACGCTGCGCACGGAACATACGGACGAGAACCTGACCGCGAAGGGTGCGTATGTATTGCGCGAAGCGGACGGGGCGCGGGATGTGACGCTGATCGCTACCGGCTCGGAAGTCGAGATCGCGATGGGTGCGGCGGATATTCTGGCCAAGGAAGGTATCCGGGCGGCGGTTGTGTCCGCGCCGTGCTTCGAATTGTTCGCGCAACAGGATGACGATTACCGCAAAGCGACGCTGGGAAGTGCGCCGCGCGTGGGTGTTGAAGCAATGATCGAGCAGGGCTGGGGCAAAATGCTTGGTGACAACAGCCGGTTTATCGGTATGACAGGTTTCGGAGCCTCGGCGCCGGCTGGTCAGCTCTATGAAAAATTTGGAATCACTGCAGAAGCTGCGGCACAGGCCGCGCGCGATCTGCTGGCTAACTAAAAAGGGAAGAATACCATGGCTATCAAAGTAGGAATTAACGGTTTCGGCCGTATCGGTCGTAACGTTCTGCGCGCGATCATTGAATCCGGCCGCACAGATATCGAGGTGGTTGCCATCAACGATCTGGGTCCGGTTGAAATGAACGCCCACCTGCTGCGCTTTGACTCGGTCCATGGCCGTTTCCCGCACACGGTGACCGTGGACGGCGATACGCTGGACGTGGGTCGCGGCCCGATCAAGGTGACTGCCGAGCGTGATCCGGCGAACCTGCCCTGGGGCGATGTGGACATCGCGCTGGAATGCACCGGCTTCTTCACCAAACGCGACGCGGCTGCGAAGCATCTGGAGAACGGCTCCAAACGCGTGCTGATCTCGGCACCGGGCGCGAATGCCGACAAGACCATCGTTTACGGTGTGAACCATGACGTTCTGACCGCCGACGATCTGGTGGTTTCCAACGCCTCCTGCACCACCAACTGCCTGTCGCCGGTTGTGAAAGCCATCAACGACGCTATCGGGATCGACCACGGTTTCATGACCACGATCCATTCCTACACCGGCGACCAGCCGACGCTGGATGCCATGCACTCCGATTTCTATCGTGCGCGTGCTGCGGCGCTGTCCATGATCCCGACATCCACCGGCGCTGCGAAAGCGGTTGGTCTGGTGCTGCCGGAAATGAACGGCAAGATGGACGGTGTTGCCATCCGCGTTCCGACGCCGAACGTATCGGTTGTGGACCTGAAGTTCACCGCGAAACGTGCGACCACGGTCGAGGAAATCAACGACGCCATTCGTGCGGCGGCCGATGGCCCGATGAAAGGCGTTCTGGGTTACACCGACCTGCCGAACGTGTCGGTCGATTTCAACCACGATCCGCATTCCTCCACGTTCCACATGGACCAGACCAAGGTCATGGAAGGCACCTCCTGCCGTATCCTGACATGGTATGACAACGAGTGGGGCTTCTCCAACCGTATGGCGGATACCGCCGTTGCCATGGGGGCGCTGCTGTGAGTGACTTGAATGTCATAACGCCTTCGACGGCGGCCGGACAACGCCTTGTTGTCCGTGCCGACCTCAACGCGCCTGTGCAGGACGGCAAGGTTTCCGACGCGACCCGCATCGAGCGGTTCGCCAAGGGGATCAAGCCGCTGCTGGACGCGGGGGCAAAAATTACGGTCCTGTCGCATTTTGGCCGCCCCAAGGGGCAGCGCAACATGGACTTTACCATAGCGCCGATCAAACCGGCGCTGGAGGCGGCTCTGGGCCAAACAGTGCAGTTCGCGGATGATTGTATCAGCGCGGCTGCTGTCGCTGCCTCCGAAAATCTGGGCGAGGGCGAGATCCTGTTGTGCGAGAACCTGCGGTTTTACCCGGGCGAGGAAGCCAACGACCCCGACTTTGCCAAATCGCTGGCGCGTCTGGGTGACATTTATGTCAACGACGCGTTCTCGACGGCGCACCGCGCCCATGCCTCCACCGCGGCGATTGCCGATCTGTTGCCGGCCTATGCCGGTCCGCTGATGGCGGAAGAGATCAAGGCGATGACGGCGGCACTGGAAGACCCGAAGCGGCCCGCGATTGCGGTTGTCGGCGGGGCGAAAGTGTCGAGCAAGATTGCGGTTCTGAAAAACCTTGTCGGCAAGGTCGATGCGGTTGTTGTGGGGGGTGGCATGGCCAACACCTTCATGCTGGCCGACGGTCACCCGATCGGCAAATCGCTGAGCGAGCCGGATCAGGTGCCGACTGTGCATGAAATCCGCGAACTGGCGGCGAAATCGGGCTGCAGGATCATCCTGCCGGTCGATGTTGTCTGTGCCTATGACTTTGCGCCGAATGCGAAAAACGTCACCACGGATATCGACGGCTGTCCGGCCGATGCGATGATCCTTGATGCCGGTCCGAAGTCGGTCGAGATGATCGGCAAGGAATTCGAGGGTGCCAAGACGATCCTGTGGAACGGCCCGATGGGTGCGTTCGAGATGGAGCCGTTCGACATGGCAACCGTCGCGCTGGCCCGAAAGGCCGCCGAACTGACCAAAGCGGGCACGCTGGCCTCCATCGCCGGAGGCGGGGATACCGTCGCGGCGCTGAATGTGGCCGGTGTTGCCGGTGATTTCACCTATGTCTCCACCGCCGGTGGTGCGTTTCTTGAATGGCTGGAGGGCAAGGAGCTGCCCGGTATAGCCGCCCTTCGCCGCGCTGCGGCTGCCAACAAAGGATAATATCATGGCCCTGATTACCCTTCGTCAATTGCTGGATCACGCTGCCGAGAACGACTATGGCATGCCGGCATTCAACATCAACAACATGGAACAAGGTCTCGCGATCATGAAAGCGGCGGCGAAGGTCGATGCGCCGGTGATCATGCAGGCCAGCCGCGGTGCGCGCTCCTATGCCGGTGACATCATGTTGCAGCATATGATCCAGGCGCTGGCCGAGATGTATCCGGATATTCCGATCTGTATGCATCAGGACCACGGCAACAACGAACAGACCTGTATGTCCGCGATCAAATACGGATTTACCTCCGTCATGATGGACGGTTCGCTGAAAGCCGACATGAAAACGCCGGCCGATTTTGCCTATAACGTCGACATCACCGAGCGTGTTTCGCGCATGGCCCACTGGGTCGGTGCATCGGTCGAGGGCGAGCTGGGTGTTCTGGGTTCGCTGGAAACCGGCGAAGCGGCCGAGGAAGACGGCTCCGGCGCTGTCGGCAAACTGTCGATGGACCAGCTGCTGACCGATCCGGACGAGGCGGCGGATTTCGTGGCCAAGACCAAGGTTGACGCGCTGGCGATTGCTTGCGGCACCAGCCACGGGGCTTACAAGTTCTCCAGCAAGCCGACGGGCGACACGCTGGCAATCAGCCAGATCGAGGCGATCCACGCCAAGATCCCGAATGTGCATCTGGTGATGCACGGCTCCTCGTCTGTTCCGCAGTATCTGCAGGACCTGATCAACGAGAATGGCGGCGAGATGGCGCAGACCTACGGTGTGCCGGTCGAGGAAATCGAGCGCGGCATCAAGTCCGGTGTGCGCAAGGTGAATATCGACACCGACAACCGTATGGCGCTGACCGGTATGTTCCGCAAGGTTGCCAAGGACAAGCCGACCGAATTCGACCCGCGCAAGTTCATGATTCCGGCAATGGATGAAATGGAAAAGCTGGTCATCGACCGTTTCGAGCGTTTCGGTGCTGCGGGGCATGCCTCCGGTATCAAGGTCATCCCGCAGGATGACATGGCGAAGCGTTACGCCGACGGCTCGCTTTAAACGGTGTTGCCGGACCTTCCCGGGTCCGGCGATGCCTTGATGCTTTCAGGAAGGGAGGGGACATGGATCACAAAGATCGCTTTATCGACCTCTCCCTTACCGAAGCGGATCTGGTTGCCGCGGGCGGGCATGTGCTGGCCGCTTATGTTCTGCAACCGGCCGAGGGGCAAGACTTCCTGACCACTGTGGCGCAGTTTGCGGCCGAGAGCGGACGGGGCACGCAGGTGCCGCTGGGCACCGAAGACGAATTTTCCCGCAACCTCGATGTGATCGCCTATCAGGCGGAGGCGGCAAGCGGTCTGGTCAAGCTGGCCTTTCCGCTGGCGCTGTTCGATTTCAATGTGACGGACGGCGGGGCCTCGATCAGCAGTTTTCTGAATTTGCTGGTCGGCAATACGCAGGGGATGGCGGAGATTGCTGCCGTCAAACTGCATGATTTCCATTTACCCGAAGGCTTCCTGACCACGTTCGCCGGTCCCGCGACCACCATTGCCCGCCTGTGGCGGCATCTGGGGCGGGACGAGGTGGCGGGCGGCATGATTGTCGGCGCGATCCTGAAGCCGAAGCTGGGGTTGCGGCCCGAGGGGCTGGCCGAGGCGGCCTATCAATTCTGGCGCGGCGGGGATCTGGTGGAGAATGACCAGCCGCAGGGGAACCAGAGTTTCGCGCCGCTGGCGGAGACGCTGCCGCTGATGGCCGATGCGCTGAAGCGGGCGCAGGATGAAACGGGGTCGGGGAAGGTGTTCTCGATGAACATTTCCTGCGATGATCCGGTGGAGATGGAGACGCGGGCCGCGATGGCGCTGGAGGCCTTTGCGGATATGCCGGAAAGTCTGGCGTTCCATGTGGATGCCTATCTGGCCGGTCCGATGGCGCTGGCGCATGCGCGGCGGCGGTTCGGCGGGCATTTCCTTGGCGCGCATCGCGCCGGACATGCGGCGGTGACGTCGCCGCGCTCGGACCGGGGTTATTCGGCCTTTGTGCTGACGAAGATCGCGCGGCTGCTGGGGGCCTCGGGAATCCATACCGGCACCATGGGGTTCGGGCGTATGGAGGGGGACGAGGCCGACCGGCCGATTGCCTGCATGATTGCGCAGGACAGCGCCGCGGGGCCGTATTTCGCGCAGGAATGGCACGGAATGGCGCGCAGTGCAGCGATTGTCTCCGGCGGGATCAATGCGCTGCGGCTGCCGTCGTTTCTGGAGAACCTCGGCCATTCGAATTTCATTCTGGCGGCGGGTGGCGGGGCCTTTGGCCATGTCGACGGGCCGGAAGCGGGCGCATTGTCGTTGCGGCAGGCCGAGGCTTGCTGGCTGGAACGTGCCGACCCGATCGCCTTTGCTGTCGATCATCCCGAATTCAAACGTGCCTTTCACAGTTTCGAAAGTGACGCGGATATCATCCAACCCGGCTGGCGACGTGTGTTCAGCCCCGAAACCAACAACTTGTGAGGATCATCATGGACCGTTCTATCAAAATCGCCCCGTCCATTCTGTCGGCGGATTTCGCCAACTTCGGGCAGGAAATTCAGGCTATCGAGGCGCAGGGTTGCGACTGGGTGCATGTGGATGTCATGGACGGGCATTTCGTGCCGAACCTGACTTTCGGCCCTCCCGCTGTCGCGGCTTTCCGTCCGCATGTGAAAACCGTGATGGACGTGCATCTGATGATCGCGCCGGTGGACCAGTATATCGAGGCCTATGCCAAGGCGGGGGCAGATTTTATCTCGGCCCATCTGGAGGCGACGACGCATCCGCACCGGACCTTGCAGGCGATCCGCAATGCGGGCGCCAAGGCCGGGCTGGCGCTGAACCCGGGCACCGGACTGGGTGATATCGAATACCTGCTGGATATGGTCGATATGTTCGTGGTGATGACCGTGAACCCCGGATTTGGCGGGCAGAAGTTCATTCACAGCCAGATCGACAAGGTGAAAAAGCTGCGGGCGATGATTGGCGACCGTCCGATCCATATCGAGATTGACGGCGGTATCACGCCGGAGACCGCGCCGCTGATGGCGGCGGCCGGTGCCGATGTGCTGGTGGCCGGTTCTGCCGTGTTCAACGGTGGCACGGTGGACACCCCCGAGGTCTACGGCAACAACATCCGCGCCATTCGCGATGCGGCGGAGGCTGCGCGTAAATGAGTGTGAAGGCGATCATATTCGACGTGGACGGGACGCTTTCGGAGACCGAGGAAGCGCACCGTCAGGCGTTCAATGCGACGTTCAAGGAGTTTGGATTGCCGTGGGAGTGGTCGCAGGAGTTGTATGGCGTTCTGCTGAAAACCACCGGCGGCAAGGAGCGGATGGCGGAGTATGTGACCACCCATCTGGGTGGCACGCCGGACAAGGAAAAGATTGCCGAAATCCACAAGCGCAAGACGGTTGTCTATGGCGAGTTGATTGACTCCGGCATGGCCGAGTTGCGGCCCGGGATTGCGGCGCTGATTGCGGATGCGGCGAAAAACGGTGTGCGGGTGGCTGTGGCCACCACCACCAACCGCCCGAACGTCGATCGGCTGGCGGAATCCTGTTTCGGCAAGCCTGCGGACGAGGTGTTCGAGGTGATCGCGGCCGGTGACGAGGTGAAACACAAGAAGCCGGCGCCGGATGTGTTCGATCTGGCGGTCGAGCGTCTGGGGCTGGACCCGTCCGAGTGTGTCGGGCTGGAGGATTCGCGAAACGGCTTGCTGTCCTGCACGGGCGCGGGCGTGCCGTGCATCGTGTCGCCCGGGGTGTATACGCTCGGCTCCGATTTCAGCGGGGCGGCGGCGGTGATCGACTGTTTCACCGAGATCGACACGGTGGAGAAACTGAACAAAGTGATGGGGAACTGATATGGCTGTAGAGACTCCGGTATGTGATTTTGGCTGGCAGGCACCGGGTTTCACGTTGAAAAACGCGGACGGAAAGATGGTGTCGCTGAAAGATGTGGCGGGGCCGAAAGGCACGCTGGTGATGTTTATCTGCAACCACTGCCCCTACGTCAAATCGGTGCTGGACCGGATTATCCGCGATGCGAAGGATTTGCAGGCGCTGGGGATCGGGGTTGTGGCGATCAATGCGAATGATGCGGAGGACTACCCCGAGGATTCCTTCGAGGGTATGCAGGAGGTGGCGAAGGCGAATGATTTTCCGTTCCCCTATCTGCATGACGAAACACAAAGGGTTGCGATGGAATACGGCGCGGTTTGCACGCCGGATTTCTTCGGTTTTGATGCGGAGGGCGGCCTGCAGTATCGCGGGCGGCTGGATGAATCCCGCAAACAGGCCGCGCCGGAAGACGTTCGGCGCGACCTTTATCTGGGCATGAAACAAGTTGCCGAAACCGGCCACGGGCCGACCGGACAGATCCCCTCGATGGGGTGTTCGATCAAATGGAAGGATGGCTGATGAAAGCGATTATTTTTGACCTCGACGGAACGCTGGTGGACAGCGCGCCGGACCTGCGGGCGACCGCCAATGCGGTGCTGCGTTCGATGGGGTACCAACCCCTGTCGCTGGAGACCATCCGCGGCTTTATCGGCAACGGTGTGCCGAAACTGGTGGAACGGGTTATGAAGGCCTCGGACATCGAGTTTACCGAGGAGCGGCACAAGGCGCTCGTCGAGACGTTCGAGAAGCTCTATACCGAGCATCCGGTGGATCATACGGTGCTGTATCCCGGCGTGCGCGATGCGCTGGAGATGTTGCAACGGCGCGGCTATGTCATGGGGGTTTGCACGAACAAGGTGTATTCGATCACGCTGCGGGTGCTGGAAGGGTTGAAAATCGACCAGTATTTCGGCTCGGTCATCGGGGGCGACAGCCTGCCGACGCACAAGCCCGATCCGGCGATGTTGCACAAGTGCATTGCCGATCTGGGCGCGGACCATGCGGTTTTTGTCGGCGACAGCGAGGTCGATTCGGCCACGGCGCAGAACGCCGGTGTGCGGTTTGCGTTTTATACCAACGGGTATCGCAAGAGTCCGATTTCGGAAATTCCGCATGACACGCGGTTCAGCAATTTTGCCGATCTGGCGGGGTTCCTGTCTACGGTCGGGGAAAACACTGTAAGGCTGTAACCAGACGGTCGAGCGCCTGTTCGAGGTTGGCGCGTTGCGTGGCGAAGTTCAGGCGGGCGAAGCCTTCGCCCTCGGGTCCGAAGGCCTGTCCGCGGGTGACGGCCCAGCCGGCGTTTTCACGCAGGAATTTTGTCAGATCGTCCGGCGACAGGCCGAGCGCGCGGAAATCCAGCCATGCGAGGAAGGTGCCTTCGGGTTTGGGGGCGCTGACTCCGCGCACATTCGCCAGCCGTTCGGTCACGAGGTCGGCGTTTCCTTCGAGGTATTGCAATGCGGCGTCGAGCCATTCGGCGCCGTTTGTGTAGGCGGCAACCATGGCGGCGTTGGCGAAAGCGTTGTTTTTATTGACGGTCAGGCGGGAGTTTTCCCGCTGGAAGGCGGCGCGCATGTCGTCGTTGGAGATGATCGTGTGTGCGGCGGCGCAGGAGGCGATGTTGAAGGATTTCGCGGGCGACAGGCAGGTGACGGAATTGTCGGCATAGGCCGTGCCGAGCGACGCAAAGGGGGTGTAGGGGTGGCCCGCAAAGGTGATGTCGGCGTGGATTTCGTCGGACACCACGAGGACTCCGTTTTCGGCGCAGATGTCGCCGAGCCGGCGCAGTTCGTCGGCGCTCCAGACGCGGCCGACGGGGTTGTGCGGGTTGCACAGGTAGAGCATTTTCGTGCGCGGGTTGGCGGCTTTGGCCGCGAGGTCGTCGAAATCCATGCGGTAGGTCTCGCCGTCGAACAGCAGCGGGTTGCGGATGATACGGCGGTGGTTTTCATCCAGAATGTCGTAGAAATCGAAGAACACCGGCGGCTGGACAATGATGCCGTCGCCCGTGTCCGTGAAGATCGAGGCGGCGATGGCAAGGATGTTCAGCACGTTCGGGGCACGCAGGATATGGGCGGGGTCGAGCGCCCAGCCGTGGCGGGTTTTCTGCCACTCGGCAATGGCGGGGAACAGCGGGTCGGGAACGGCCTCGTATCCGAAAACGCCGTGATCAAGGCGGGCCTGCATGGCGTCGAGGATGCAGGGGGCGGCATGGAAATCCATGTCGGCCACACCGGCGGGGAACAGGTTGGCGCCATCCTTGCCCAGCACCATCGGATGGGCCTTGAGGGCGGGGACTTCGCGGCGGTTGACGGGGATGTCGAAATCGAAAACGGGCATGGCTCACCGGAGTTGTCAGGCAGGGGATTTGCTGGCAGGGTGCGGGAAATAGCGGCGAAAGGCAACATATGTTTAACGGGTTTATGGTGGCTCTGGCGCTCAATCCGCTGGCGGTGTGTCCGGTGTCGCAGAGCGAGCGGAACAATCCGCCGGAGGTGGCGGCGGAAGTGATGCAGATCACCGGTGGCTGGGTGGAGGTGCTGCCGGACGGGGAAGGCGCGCCCTTTGTCCTGCTGTCTGACGGAACCGTCGAAGGTGCGGCCTTCGGGGTGTGGCAGGTGGATGACGGCGTGGTGTATTTCGGCGAGGAAGCGCTGCGGCTGGAGTATATCGACGGGCGGGAAATGCGCCTGTTGGCCGAGGGGGCGATGTGGTCGCGGGTGTTTCGGGCGCGGTGATCGCGACAAGCCGCCGAGTGCGATTGACGCGGCGCAGCAAACGGCTATTGTGCGCGGCGCAACAGCAACCACAGGACTTTGGCCATGACACAACGTTTGCATCTTGTTTTCGGCGGTGAGCTTGTCGATCCGCAGGGGAATACCTTTCGCGACCCTTCCGAAATTGAAACTGTGGGGTATTACCCGAACTATGCGGCGGCCTATGATGCGTGGAAAGCGGCGGCGCATGCGACGGTGGACAATGCGCATATGCGCTATTTCATTGCCCATCTGCACCGTCTGCGCGACGAGGAAACCGAAGCCAGCCCGACCGAAGAAATGGGCTGATGCGGCGCTCCGTCGGGCTTGGCATATATCTGTTGTATGCCCGCCTTGTGCGGGGGTTGTTTTCCGGTTCCGGCCAGAAACTTCTGACACAGGCGCGCCCTGACGGGGCGCTGGTCTGGGTGCATATCGTCAGCGCCGAGGAGACCTCGGCCGTGCTGGAGGTCATGCAGCGGTTTCTGGCAGAAAACGCCGGCTGGAATTGTCTGGTGACCGCGGGAAGTGCGGCGACGCTGGCGGAAGTCGAGCGGCGGGCCGGTGCGGGGATGGTGACGGCGCGTTTGCCGCGCGAGATTCGTTCCGAGGTGTTTCTGGACCACTGGAAACCCGATATGCTGGTCTGGACCGAGGGCGGGTATCGGCCTGCGCTGCTGGCCGGTGCCAAGGCGCGCGATATTCCCATGGTGATGATCAACGCGCGCATGTCGCCCGGCAGCTTCCGGCGCTGGAAGTTTCTGCACGGGCTGATCGCCTCGGTTCTGGGGCGGTTTGGCTGGATTCTGGCGCAGGATACCACCACCGAGGGCAATATGCGGGCGCTCGGCGTGGATCGGGACCGGATCGAGGTGACGGGGGCGCTGCGCGAAGGTTCGGCGCCGCTGCCGCATAACGAGGACGAGCGGCGTGCCATGGCCGAGGCGATGGGCGGGCGGCCGGTCTGGCTGGCAGCGCTGACCCATGCTGGCGAGGAGGAAATCCTGCTGGAGGTTTTCCGCACGGTCCGGCGGTCGTTTCCCGAACTGCTGATGATACTGGTGCCGAACAATCCGGCGCGGGGGGACGAGCTGGCAACACTTGTGCAAGCGGCGGGCTGGTCGCTGGCGCAGCGCTCCGAAGGGAGCAGGATTGATGCGCGGGTGGATGTGTTTCTTGCCGATACGCACGGCGAGATGGGATTGTGGTATCGTCTGGCGCCGGTATCGTTTCTGGGCGGCTCGCTGGTCGATTACGGCGGCCATAATCCGTATGAGCCGACGGCGCTCGGTTCGGCCATTCTGCACGGGCCGTATGTGGCGGGCTATGCCACGGCCTATCGGGTGCTGGGCGAGGCCGGGGCCTGCGTTGCGGTGCAGGACGGGGCCGCGCTGGCGCAGGCGTTGAAGCAGGCGCTGGTGCCGGATCGCGCGGCGGAGCTGGCGACGGCAGCCTGGACGGTCGGAAGCGAGGGGGCGGAAGTGACGGATCGGGTGCTGGAAGTCCTGCAACATTTCAAACCGGAAGGCGGAGCCTGATGCGGGCGCCGCTGTTCTGGAACCGGCCGCGGGATGCCCGCGGGCTGAAGCCGTGGCTTCTGTCGCCGCTGGCGGCTGTGTGGACAGCGGTGACGCGGCGGCGTCTGGCCAAGGGGGCGTGGGAGAAGATGCCGGTGCCGGTGGTCTGTGTCGGCAATATCAATGCGGGCGGAACGGGGAAGACGCCCTCGGTCATTGCTTTGCTGGGGATGTTCGGCGAGGCGGGGATCACGGCGCATGTGGTTTCGCGCGGCTATGGCGGCTCGGTCGAGGGGCCGGTGAGGGTGGACGAGCGGGTGCATTCGGCCGACGAGGTCGGGGACGAGCCGTTGCAGATCTCGGCGTTCGGGCCGTGCTGGGTGGCGAAAGACCGGCGCGCGGGGGTTCTGGCGGCGGTGGAGGCCGACGCCGAGGTCGTTTTGCTGGATGACGGGTTCCAGAATCCGGCGATTGCCAAGGATTTGAATATTGTGGTGGTGGATGCGGAAGTCGGCTTCGGCAATGGCATGGTGATGCCTGCGGGGCCGTTGCGCGAGCCGTTGAAGGACGGGTTGAAGCGGGCGGATGTGGTGCTGACCATCGGGCCGGAGGCGGCGCAGAAGCGGCTGGAGCGGGACTGGCCGGAGATCGCCGGGCTTCCGCGCTGGCAGGCGAGCCTGCAGCCGCTGGCGATGGGAATCGACTGGAACGGGATGGTCTGTCTGGCCTTTGCCGGAATCGGGCGGCCGGGGAAGTTTTTCGCCTCGCTAAAACGGGCCGGGGCGGATGTGGTGGCGACGCGGGCGTTTCCCGATCACGCGCCCTACTCCGATGCGGTGCTGCAACGGCTGAAGGCGGAGGCCTGGGGCAAGGGGGCCAATCTGGTGACTACGGAAAAGGATGTCGCCCGCCTGCCCGCGCATTTCAAGCCGGAGGTCATGGCCTTTCCGGTGCGGCTGGTCTTCGACAACCCCGGGGGGGTGAAGACGGCGTTACTGGCTTGGGCGGCCGAAGAGGGAATCGATAAGGCCCTGTAGCCCGCCGCGTTCTGTTTCGGAAACGGGGGCGACCACGGGTTCGGGCGGCTCCAGCGTCGGGTCGATCAGGGGCAGCGGGCGGATGGGCAGACCTTCGTGCACGCGGGTCATGGCCTGTTTCCAGATTTCGGCAGGCAGGCCGCCGCCGGTGACGCCGACGAGTTTCGAGTTGTCGTCATAGCCCATCCAGACACCGGCCACGTAATCGGCGGTAAAACCGATGAACCATGCGTCGCGGTTGCCCTGCGTGGTGCCGGTTTTGCCGGCAGCAGGGCGTTCACCGAGGTTGGCGCGTTTGCCGGAACCTTTCTCGACCACCTTGTTCATCATGTAGATCAGATAGCCGTCGGCGCGTTCGGACAGGACGCGGAAACCGTCGGGGCGGTCGAGGCTCATCAGGATCTGGTCATCGCCGCGCACGCGCAGGTCGATCCAGCCGTAGGGTTTCGATTGGCGGCCGCCGTTGAGGATGCCGGCATAGGCGCCGGTCATCTCGATCAGGTAGACGTTGGAGGCACCAAGCGCGAGGGCCGGACCCTGTGCCAGTTCGGTCGTGATGCCGAAGTCGGAGGCGACGGCGCGGACTTTTTCCAGCCCGACCTGCATGGCCAGACGCACGGCGACGGTGTTGAGCGAGTTGGCCATGGCATCGACCATCAGGATGTTGCCGTAGTATTTGCCGGAGTAGTTCTTCGGGCTCCATGGGCCCGAGCCGGGGATGTCGATAGTGATCGGAGCGTCCTCGACCACGTCGAGCGGGGTCATGCCGGATTCAAGCGCCGCACCGTAAACGAAGGGTTTGAAAGAGGATCCCGGCTGACGCAGGGCCTGTGTGGCGCGGTTGAACTGTCCGGCGCCGTCGATCTTGCGCCCGCCGACCATGGCGCGCACGGCCCCGTCGGGGGACATGATGACGATGGCGGCCTGTGCGTCGGAGCCTTCGTCGACGAAGTTTTCAAACACATAGGTGATGGCTTCTTCGGCGGCTTTCTGGATGGCGGGGTCGAAGGTGGTGCGGATGGCGACGTCTTCGGTGGTTTCGCGGGTCAGGAATTGCGGGGCGTCGGACATGATCCAGTCGGCGAAATATCCGCCGGCCCGTTCCTGTGCCGCCTGCGAGAGGGTGGCAGGATCGGCGCGGGCGATGTCTGCCTCCACCCGCGTGATGTAGCCCTGTTCCTGCATCAGGCCGATAACCACCTTGGAGCGGTCCTGTGCGCGTTCCAGATTGCGCGTCGGCGCATAGTAGGACGGGGCGGTCAGCAGACCGGCGAGCATGGCGCTTTCCTGAATGGTCAGGTCGCGGGCGCTTTTGCCGAAGTAGCGTTGGGCGGCGGCCTCGAATCCGTTGGCGCCGGCACCGAGGTAGGCGCGGTTGAGATAGATCGACAGGATGTCGTCTTTTTCGTATTTCAACTCCATCGCCAGCGCGTAGGGGACTTCCTGGATTTTGCGCAGCAGGGTTTGCTTGCGGCATTCCGCTTCGGGCAGGTCCTGACCGAGGCAGAGGAGTTTTGCCACCTGTTGCGTGATGGTCGAGCCGCCGTTGCCGGAGAACGGGCCGCGCCCCTCGCTGAGGTTGATGCGGATGGCACCGGCGATGCCGCGCGGGCTGACGCCGAAGTGTTTGTAGAAACGCTTGTCCTCGGTCGCGACGACGGCGTTTTTCAGGCTGGGGGAAACAGTGCCGGCACGCAGGGTGCCGTCGAACTGTTCGCCGCGCCAGGCGAAAACCTTGTTGTCGCGGTCGAGCAGCACGACCGAGCCGCCCTTGCGACCGTCGAGCAGGGTCTCCATTGGCGGCAGGCTCATGTAATAATAGCCCACCCATCCCGCCAGAACCAGCGCGCCGACCAGAGCGCCGCGGGTGCCGGTCCACCAGATGGCGCGGAAAATCGTGCCGAAAAACCACAGGATTGCGCGCACGATAAAGGGCCGCGACGGTTTCGCGGGTTTGCTGGTCCGGCGTTTCGCCGGTTGGCGTTTGTTCTTCGCCGGTGTGGGTCGTCTTTTGGCCATTGGGGTCGGGCCGCCTGCTCGTTGTTTTTTTCAAGGGATAGTCGCTTTCGCGACGCTTGTAGAGGGTGATTCTGCGATTTAGGCGATTCTTTGCCGTGGATGCGGGGTTAATATATGCACAAATATTAATCATTGTAGCATTGGTGTGCATAAATTAGGCACAAATATCAGTATTCGGTAATACACAAGGGGGAATTTCCTGTAAATCCCCGCCCCTTCACATGATTTTGAGGGCAATCGCTGCCGGGAATCCCCCGCGGCACATTCTGAGTTCAGTCATCGAGAAGGAGGACACATGAAACTCGTCGTCGCCATTATCAAACCCTTCAAGCTGGAGGAAGTCCGCGAGGCGCTCACCGATATCGGGGTGCAGGGGCTGACCGTTTCCGAAGTCAAAGGCTATGGCCGCCAGTCCGGTCACACCGAAGTCTATCGCGGGGCCGAATACGTCGTGAACTTCGTGCCGAAGGTCAAACTGGAAATCGGGATCCCGGACGAGGATGTGTCCAAGGTTCTCGAAACCCTCGAAAGCACGGCCAAGACCGGCAAGATCGGTGACGGCAAGATCTTCGTTATGGATGTCGAGCAGGCCCTGCGCATCCGCACCGGCGAGACCGGCGAAGAAGCCCTCTAATTCCCAACTTTACGAGAGACGGAAAAATGAAAAAATCTACGAAAATTCTGGGGCTTGGCGCGGCGCTTTCGCTGCTGGCCGTCCCCGCATTCGCGCAGGAGACTGCCGAATATACGCAGTTTATACTCAACTCGCTGCTGTTCCTGATCGGCGGCTTTCTGGTGTTCTGGATGGCGGCGGGCTTTACCATGCTCGAAGCCGGTCTGGTGCGCTCCAAGAACGTCACCATGCAGCTGACCAAGAACATGGCGCTGTTTTCGCTGGCGGGGATTGTTTACTACCTGCTTGGCTATAACCTGATGTATCCGCTCGGCAACTGGTCGATCGGCACGGATGGAACCGGTGGTTACCTCGGCGCCTTCGGTGTTGCGGTTCTGGAAGCGGTCGGCGTCGGGCCGGACGGCGTGGACGACCTGTCCTATGCCTCCACCGGTTCGGACTTCTTCTTCCAGCTGATGTTTGCGGCCGCGACGGCCTCCATCGTTTCGGGCACATTGGCCGAGCGTATCAAACTGTGGCCCTTCCTGATCTTCACCGTCATCCTGACCGGTCTGATCTATCCGATCCAGGCCAGCTGGAAATGGGGCGGCGGTTTCCTTGACAGCCAGCTCGGCTTCCTCGACTTCGCCGGGTCTACTGTTGTGCATTCCGTGGGTGGCTGGGCTGCTCTGGCCGGCGCGCTGGTTCTGGGCCCGCGTCTGGGTCGTTACACCAAAGAAGGTCGTGTCGTTCCGTTCCCGGGTTCCAACCTGCCGCTGGCTACGCTCGGCACGTTCATCCTGTGGATGGGCTGGTTCGGGTTCAACGGCGGCTCGCAGCTGGCTATGGGCACCATCGGTGACGTGGCCGACATCAGCCGCATCTTTGCCAACACCAACACCGCCGCTATGGGTGGCGCGCTGGCTGCACTGGTTGCGACACAGCTGCTGTACAAGAAACCTGACCTTACCATGATCCTGAACGGCGCGCTCGCCGGTCTGGTCTCCATCACGGCCGAGCCGCTGACTCCCACGCTGGGTGAAGCAACTCTGATCGGTGCTGCCGGTGGCGTGATCGTGGTCTTCGCGGTGCCGTTCCTCGACAAGCTGAAAATCGACGATGCGGTCGGCGCCATTCCGGTGCACCTGTTCGCCGGTATCTGGGGCACCATTGCCGTGCTGTTCACCAATCCGGATGCGACGATCAAGGGCCAGTTCCTGTCGATCATCATCGTCGGTGTGTTTGTCTTCGTGGTGTCCTACATCGTCTGGACCATCCTGAAACTGACCGTGGGTATCCGCGTCAGCGAGGAGGACGAGATCACCGGTCTGGATATGGCGGAACTGGGGATGGAAGCCTACCCCGATTTCACCCGCAGTTAAAACTGTCATTCCCTCCGGAGCGCTCGGGCGCTCCGGACACTTGCCCCGGCGGAACCGCCGGGGTTTTTTTATGTCTGGTCGAGCGGGAGAAGGGTGGTGGATTTGATTTCCTCCATCGACAGCAGGGCCGTGACGTTGAAGATTTTCACGTTGGAGATCAGTGCCTGATAGAAGGCATCGTAAGCCTTGGCGTTTTTCACCCGCACTTTCAGGATGTAGTCGATGTCGCCGGCAAGGCGGTGGGCCTCCATCACTTCGGGGCGCTCCTGCAGGGTCTTGAGGAATTTCGCCTGCCAGTCGGCCTCGTGCTCCGAGGTGCGGATCAGGACGAAGAAGCAGGCCTCCAGCCCCAGGGCCTCCGGCGAGAGGAGCGCGGTCTGGCGGCCGATGACTCCGGCCTCCTTCATTTTGCGGATGCGATTCCATACCGGGGTCTTGGAGGAGCCGGTTTTGCGGGCGATTTCATCAAGGGATTGCGATGCGTCCTGTTGCAGCTCCGAGAGGATTTTCCGGTCCAGGGTGTCGATACGGTATGTCATTTTTTCCTCGGGGGTTTTGTGGAACGTGTGTTTTTCGACTTGGTTAGTTTTGGACGATATGTCCTATCTAACGCGGGTATCTTGGCGATATACGGGAAAATATCCTATATTACCGGGGAAAGCAATTCATACCGGAGGCTGTTATGGCACATCAGGAAACCTACAAAGTCGTCAAGGCCCGTCGCGTTCGCGATGGTGCGAATGTCTATCTGACCTCCTGTGATGCATGGACGCCGGATATCGAGATTGCCGAGTTCCTGCCCGAAGAGGACCACGACTGGCGGCTGGCTTTTGCCAACCGTCTGCGCGAGGTGACCGGAGCGGAGCTGGTGCTGGCGCCGGAAGAGCTGGTGCTGGAAGCGGTAGCCTGAACTACGTCTGACAGATTTCGAGGAAGGCCGGGCCGAAACGCTCGGCCTTTTGTTCGCCGATCAGGCGTTCCAGTGCTGATATGTCCTGCGGTCGCCGGCCTGCCACCTTTGCCAGTTCGGCGCTTGTGCAGGACAGCGGCTTGTCCGTGCCGTGCGGTCCGTTGGCAAGCGCCAGTTGTGCGGATTTCAGGCGGTCGAACAGCTCCCCCGCCGGACCGGTTGCGAGCTTGCGCCGTGCCGGATGTTGCGGGGGCGGGGCTTCGCCGTTGATGACCTCCAGAAAGATATTGCCGTATTTCTCCAGCTTTTTCGCGCCGACACCGTTCAGGCGGCTGAAATCGTCCAGCGTGACGGGGCGGTGGGTGGCCATCTCGATCAATGTGCGGTCGGGGAAGATGACGTAGGCGGGGGCGCGGGCAGCCTCGGCCAACTCGCGGCGCTTGGCCTTGAGCGCGGACATCAGGGGTTCGTCCTCCTCCGCGATCAGGGAAACGGGGGCGCGGCGGGTCGGGGATTTTCCGGCCTTGCGGATGGTGTCCATGCGCAGATCAATGCTGGCCTCGCCGCGCAGGATCGGGCGGGCGGTTTCCGTCATGAACAGGGCGCCCATGCGCTCGGAGTCGGGGCGGATCAGGTCGTGGCCCATCATCTGGCGGAATATGGCCTGCCACTGTTTGCGGTTGAATTCCTTGCCGACGCCGAAGGTGGGCAGCTGGTCGTGGCGGCGGGCAGTGACCTTGTCCGTGGAGTTGCCGAGCAGGATGTCGATCAGGTGGCCCGCGCCGAAGCTTTCACCGGTGCGGAGCATGGCCGAGAGGGCCTTGCGCACGGCGTCGGTGCCGTCCACCACCTCGGGCGGGGCGGTGCAGAGGTCGCAGTTTCCGCAGGGTTCGCTCCGGTGTTCGCCGAAGTATTCCAGCAGGTTGATGCGGCGGCATTTCAACGCCTCGGCCAGACCCAGCAGGGCATTCAGGCGGGCGTGGTCGGCGGCGCGGCGTTCGGGCGGGGCGAGGCCTTCGTCGATCTGGGCGCGGCGCAGGCGGATGTCATCGGCGCCGTAAAGGGTGAGCGTGTCGGCGGGTGCCCCGTCACGACCGGCGCGGCCGATTTCCTGATAGTAGCTTTCGATGGATTTGGGCAGGTCGGCGTGGGCGACAAAACGGATATCGGGTTTGTCCACCCCCATGCCGAAAGCGACGGTGGCACAGACGATCAGCCCGTCCTCGCGCTGGAAACGGGTTTCGGCAAGGCGGCGGTCGTCGGGATCCATGCCCGCGTGGTAGTGGAGCGCGGTATGCCCCTCGGCCCGCAGGGCATTGGCCAGCACCTCGGTCTTGTTGCGGCTGGAACAATAGACGATGCCGGCCTGCCCCTTGCGCGCGGCGACGAAATCCAGAAGCTGGCGGCGCGGCTGGTCCTTGGGCTGGAAGGCGAGGTTGAGGTTGGGGCGGTCGAAGCCTTGTATGAAGGTTTCGGGTTGCTCGCCGCCGAAAAGCTTGCGCACGATTTCCTCGCGGGTTTCGGCGTCGGCGGTGGCGGTGAAGGCGGCGGTCTGTATGTTGCCGAGTTGCGCCCGCAGTTCGCCAATTTTCAGGTAGTCGGGGCGGAAATCATGGCCCCATTGGGATACGCAGTGCGCCTCGTCCACGGCCAGCAGGGTGACGTTGATGCGGCGCAGAAGCTGGACGGCACCGCCGTTGGCAAGGCGCTCGGGCGCCATGTAGAGCAGTTTCAGGCGGCCGTCGTCGAGGGCCTGAAAGACCTCCTCGGTTTCTTCCTCGGTGTTGCCGGAGGTCAGCGCGCCGGCCTCCACCCCCGCCTCGCGAAGCGCGCGGACCTGATCGCGCATCAGGGCGATGAGGGGCGAGATGACCACCGTCACGCCCTCGCGGCACAGGGCGGGGAGCTGGAAACACAAGGATTTGCCGCCGCCGGTGGGCATGATGGCCAGCACGTTCCGGCCGGTGTTTACGGCCTCGACAATTTCGGCCTGTCCGGGGCGGTAGCTGTCGAAGCCGAAAACGGATTGCAGGAGGGCTGGTGCGTTCATGCGCCCTGTTTAGCGGGCGGGAATCGCGGCGGCTAGAGGGCCGCGACGATTTTACGGAACATATCGAGGTTTTGCTCGTAGGACCCATCCTCGCGGAAGCCGCGATCGGCGGAATTGACGGCGATCACCACGTTTTCCGGCTCGTTGACGTAGATATACTGACCGTAGATGCCGCGGGCGAAATATTCGCCCCCGGTGGCATCGGCGGGGACCCACCACTGGTAGCCATACTGGATTTCGCCCGGCGCGGTCGGGGCGCTGGGACGGGTGGAGGCGATGACCCAGTCGCGCGGCACGATCTGTTGTCCGTCGAGTGCGCCGCCGTTCAGGAACAGCAGGCCGAGGCGGGCGTAGTCGCGGGTGCGCAGGTTCAGGCCGCCGAGGACAAAGGCCACGCCGTCACCGTCGGTCAGGTAGTAGGGGTCGGCCTCCAACCGGAGCGGGGTAAGGAGTTTTTCCGCCAGCAGGTCGGGGATCGGGCGGCCGGTGGCGCCGCGGATCACCATGCCGATGATGTGGGTATCGATGGAGACATATTGCCATGCCTTGCCTGCGGGGCGATCCCGTTCTTTCAGGCCGGCGGCGAAACCGTCCATCGAGCCGCCCATGGCCAGCACGCGGCCCATTTTGTTGATATCGGAATTGAAGTCGAGGTAATCCTCGTTGAATGTCACGCCGCTGGCCATGTTCAGAACGTTGCGGATGCTGGCACCGTTATAGGCGCTGTCGGCCAGTTCGGGGACGTATTTGACCACCGGATCGTCGAGGGAGTCGATGGCACCCTCGTCCAGCAGGATTCCCATGAGCGCGGAGAGGTAGCTTTTGGCGACGGACCAGGAAATGCGGAGGTCTTCGGGACTGGTGCCGAGGAAGTAGTTTTCATAGGCGACCTTGCCGTCCTTCACCACCACAAGGCCGGTGACGGAGCGGTCGGTGATCCAGCCGTCCAGTCCGGCGGGCATGTCGCGCGGCTCGGGCGGGAGCGGCGAGGGCGTGGCTGTGGGCAGGGTCATCGGCTTGTTCAGGAACATGGCGTCCATGTTGCTGAAGTTGGTGACGATGTTTTCCTCGGCGAACAGGGAATTCACGGCCATCAGGCGTTTGATGTCGGTCCATTTCCAGGCGACGCCGACAGCGGCAACAATTGTGAGGGTAAGCACTATGCGTAAAGTCCATTTCAGAAAAGATTTCACGGGATTTCCAATCGTTAAGCTAGCAACATTCTGAGGCCGCTGGTGACATCCGCACGGATGGCGAGGCGCAGGCCCGGTTCGTCGCCGACACGCAGCGCGGCAAGGATGGTGCGGTGTTTCTCGCTCGCCTGTTTTCGGTGCAGACGGGAGTAGAGCGCGCGCATGGTCGGGCCGGATTGTAGCCAGACGGTTTCCGTCAGGGCCAGCATGGCGGGGGATTGCGCGCGCAGGTAAAGGGTGCGGTGGAATTCGAGGTTGGCACGGACGTAGCCGGTGGCGTCGGCCTTCACGATGGTCTGGTCGATGGTGGAGTTGATGGCTTGCAGGCGCTCGATCAGGGCGGAGTGGACGCGCGGCAGGGCGCGCGAGCCGAGCTCGGGTTCAAGGATGGCGCGCAGGCAGGCGAGCTCCTCGATCCGGTCATTGGTGAGCGCGGGGGTGGAGACGCGGCCGGAGGCGGACAGCACCAGCGCGCCCTCGGCTGCAAGGCGGCGGACGGCTTCGCGGGCGGGGGTCATGGAGACGCCGAATTCGGCGGCGATACCGCGCAGGGTCAGGGCGGCACCGGGGGCCATTTCGCCGTGCATGATGCGGGCGCGGATGATGCGGTAGACCTGTTCGTGGGCCGGAGTCGTCGGTTCTGCGGGGCGTGTTTTGTCCATCCGCGCATTTTGTGATCACAAGATGCAGAGGTCAAGCCCCGAAATCGACCGCGTGCAGTTTTGCCCCGTGCTGGCGCAGCCAGTGGCGGTGGTCCTGATACTCCGGCATCAGGGTTTCGACTTGCGCCCAGAAGGCGGTGGAGTGGTTCATTTCAACCAGATGCGCGACCTCGTGCGCCACGACATATTCCATCACCTTCGGCGGAGCCATGACCAGACGCCATGAAAACATCAGGTTGCCTTCGCCGGAGCAGGAGCCCCAGCGGGAGCGGGTATCGCGCAGGGTCACGCGCTTGAAGGGGCGGTTGATGCGGGTGGTGTAATGTTCGACGAGGGGCAGGATGGTGTTGCGGGCCTCGGTCCGGAAAAAGGCCCGCAGGCGGCGGGCGGGGTTTGGTGTTGCGACCTCGATATGCGGAGCGGCAAGGCGCACGGATTTGCCGGTTGTGGTGCGCAGGGTCAGGGTCTCGCCACGAAACGGGATTTCCGCACCGTCGGTCAGGGGCGCGCGCTCGGGAAGTTTGGCCATTTGCGCGCGGAGCCATTGTTCCTGCTTGACGGCAAAGGCCTTGGCCTGTCGCAGGGGTGTGCGTTTCGGCAGGGTGAGCGTGGCCTCTCCGCTGACCTGTGACAGGCGCAGGGTCAGGCGTTTGGCGCGGGCATTGCGTTTGAGGCGGACCTCGATCGGTGGATGGCCGATGGTAACGGTTTCGCTCAAGCCTTGACCTTGCTGCGGTTGGTTTCGATGAAATCGGCCACCTTCGGCTGGATGATCTCGCGCCAGCGGGAACCGTTGAAGATACCATAATGCCCGACGCCCTCCTGCACATAATGCGCATGTTTCTTGGCGGGGAGTTTCGGGGTCAGGGTATGCGCGGCCTCGGTCTGGCCGATGCCGGTGATGTCGTCCTTCTCCCCCTCGATGGTCAGGATGGCGATGTCCCTGATCGCGGCGGGGTCCACCAGCGTATTGCGGTGGTAGTAGGCGCCGATGGCCAGCAGGCGTTTCTGGAACACCCGCTCGATGGTTTGCAGGTAGAACTCCGAGGTCAGGTCCATCACTGCCATATATTCGTCATAGAATTTTCGGTGGGCAGCGGTGCTGTCGCCGTCGCCCCTAATCAGATGGTTGAACTGGTTCTTGTGCGCATCGACGTGTTTGTCGATGTTCATGGCCAGAAAGCCGGAAAGCTGCAGGAAGCCGGGATAGACGCGGCGCATGAAGCCCGGGTTGGGCCAGGGCACGGTGACGATCACGTTGTTCTCGAACCACGAAAGCGGGCGGGTTGTGGCCAGCTCGTTCGGTTGCTTCGGGTTCTTCGCTGTGTCGATCGGGGAGCCCATCAGGGTGATCGAGGACGGGCGGAACGGGTCCTTGTTCATCGCCATCAGGCTGGCGGCGACCATCATCGGCACGCCGGGCTGGCAGACGGCCATCACGGCGGGGCGCTCGCCATCCTCGCCAAGGATACGGCAGAACTCGATCAGGTAGTCGGTGTAGTCATCGAGGTCGAACACCCCTTCGGCAAGTGGCACCTCGCGCGCGTCGATCCAGTCGGTGATATAGACGTCGTGATCCGGCAACATCTGTTTCACCGTGCCGCGCAGCAGCGTGGCGTAGTGGCCGGACATCGGCGCGATGATCAGGACCTTGGGATCGTTGCGGGCCTCTGCGGCCCCGGAGTCGCGTTTGAAATGCAGCAGGTTGCAGAAGGGGAGCGCGTGGGTGACCTCCTCGAGGATCGGCGTCTCCACCCCGTCAACGGTGGTCGAGTCCAGCCCGAACTCCGGTTTCCCGTAGCGGCGCGTGGCGTTGATGAACATCTCGAACGCGGCGGAGGAGGCCTTGGCGGGGTAGCTCTCGGCGAAGGGATTGAACGGTGAATTGAGCGCCTGCTGGCCCATGCGGGCATAGGTGCGCATGGGCGAAATGGCGGCGTGGGTCAGTTCGTAGGCGTGATAAAGCATGGCGTTCCTGAATGGTTTCCCTGAAACTAGGGCCGATTTTGCATCGCATCAAGTCATTTCGCACTTGCAGCACATGCGACAAATCTCCTAAAGGCTTTGACAAAGGCCTTCTGCATGTGGCAGGTGGCAGCAGAAATTGTCCGAAATGATTCAGGGGATACCGATGCCCAAGGAAGAGTGGGGCGTAAAGCGCCTTTGCCCGAAATGTAACGTTCGTTTTTACGATCTGCAGAAAGATCCGATGACCTGCCCGTCCTGCGGCGCGGAATTCGATCTCGCGTCCCTGACGGATACCGGCAACAAGTCCGCCGGAACCACCAAGGCGAAAGCCAAGGAGGCGGAGGTTGCGGAACCGGTAGCGGATATCGAGGATGCCGAAGTCATTCTGGACGACGACGATGCGGTTCCCGCTGACGACGACCTGCTGGATGACGACGATGATACAGTCGCGCTCGAGGAAATCGCCGACGTTCCGGCAACCGAAGAGGAAAGCTGATTTACGCTTTCAGGCGGCATTTTTCGCTTGAACTTGCGCGAATCCACCCATAGATACGGGGCGTTGCCGGTTGACCGGCTACACCCTAACGGGGCCATAGCTCAGATGGGAGAGCGCTTGCATGGCATGCAAGAGGTCGGGGGTTCGATTCCCCCTGGCTCCACCAATTTTCCGAATGCATTTCGATATATTTTAGAATGGGTTGCGGGGTAGCCGGTTACCTCTTGCGGGCGTTGTCACCGTTTCGCATGCAGTCCCGTGTCACCGTGTAGTCACTCAGGAAAGGATGAACAATATCGCAAATTCTTC
>WFTU01000441.1 GCA_015485375.1 Paracoccaceae bacterium
CGCCGGTGCGGTCCACCCCCGGCCCCTTGCCGTACCACATGCCGAACACACCGTCGAAAGCCCCCTCGCCGCGAAGATGCGCCTGCTGTGTGCCCCAAAGCGCCGTCGCCGCCAGATCCTCGTTCAGCCCGGGCAAAAACTTGATATCAGCCTCTTTGAAAACCTTCTCGGCGCGGCTCATCTGCAAATCCACCGCGCCAAGCGGCGACCCGCGATAGCCGGTGATATATCCCGCCGTATTCAACCCCGCCGCCGCATCCCGCGCCTTCATCATCAGCGGCAAGCGCACCAGCGCCTGCGTCCCGCTCAGCAACACCTGTTTTTTCGACAGATCGGTGCGATCATTCAGCGATACGGATTGAAGTGACATCGGTTGGCCTCCCACAGCAATACTATCACAACTATAGGTCAGGAACTTTGACCCAATCAACACAATTTTTCGCGACGTCGGGGCGTTTGTTTTACTTTTGCCGCGCGCGGTTTGCCGCTATACTCCCCCGAATTGATAAGACACAATAATTACAAGCGCTTGCAAATGGCGCTCCGGGGGGACGATGGATTGGGATAAACTCAGGGTGTTTCACGCGGTTGCCGAGGCCGGCAGCCTCACCCACGCGGGCGAGACCCTGCACCTCAGCCAGTCCGCCGTTTCCCGCCAGATCAGCGCGCTGGAGGAAACCCTCGGCATATCGCTGTTCCACCGCCACGCGCGCGGGCTGATCCTGACCGAACAGGGCGAATTGCTGCTCGACGCCACGCGCTCGATCTCCAAACGCCTCGAAACCGTATTCGCCCGCATCCGCGATTCCAAGGACGAGGTTTTCGGCCAGCTCCGCGTCACCACCACCACCGGTTTCGGCACCCTCTGGCTGGCCCCGCGCCTCGGGCGTCTCTATGAAAAATACCCCGACCTGAAAATCGACCTGATGCTGGAGGAGCGCGTTCTGGATTTGCCCATGCGCGAGGCCGACGTCGCCATCCGCATGAAGGAACCGAGCCAGGCCGACCTGATCCGCCGCCGCCTGATGGAGGTGGAAATGCGTTTCTACGCCTCCAAAGACTACCTCGACCTGCACGGCACGCCGCAAACCCCCGAAGACCTGAAAGACCACCGCCTGATCTCGCACGACGCCAGCGCACCGCAGGTTTCCGCCGGCGCGGCATGGGTCGAGCCCTTCCTGAAAGCCAACGAAAAATCGGTGCTGACGGTGAACAACTACTTCGGCATCCTGCAGGCGGTGATAAACGGCCTCGGAATCGGGGCTTTGCCGGACTATATCACCCACAACAGCCCCGACCTCGTGAACGTCCTGCCGGGCGAATCAAGCGCCGCCATTCCGGTCTATCTGGCCTATCCGGAGGAGCTGCGGCACTCCAAAAGGGTCGCCGCCTTCCGCGATTTCGTGCTGGAAGAGATAAAATTCTTCCGTAGAGATATGCGAAATATCTAATAAATACACCTGTTTATAACCATTCTAAACTAGCTATGCGCTCAGGTGATGGCTGGTATGCATGATTTTGCAGCGTTTTTTCTTGAATGCTGCAATGCACCACCCTATATCTTCTCTTGAAGCGGCCGACGATGTCGGCGCGGTTTCATACCTCCCTGTTGGACTTGGGCCGAGCTTTGCTCGGCCTTTTTTTTGCAAAATCCCGCCGGTTTCAACCCTTTTTTAACATCTCCCGCGTATAACGATTCGCACTGAGCGAGACGGGCTTTCCACCCGTGGTTTACCGCACCAGAGATTTGTTAATACCTTTTCGTTGCAATTTTCTGCAACATCACACTAACCGCCTGAACGTTGCGCCGATTTACAACCGGCTATATGCCAGCAACACTCTCAGGTTTCAGGCTTCCTCTGGTGCGGTGACCGTTCTCACAGCTCACAGGCCCCCGCGAAACCCGGGTGCCGAAATCAGGTTCCGGTAAGAACCAGACAGGATTTTCAAGCCAATAGCGCGGCAATCACGCCCGACGCTATATTTTTTGTGCCCGAATGTAGGGTGCGTGGCCCCCCACGCACCGCACAACTACCCCAAAGCCTCGTCACAACGTCCGCACACACCCTCGTGCTTGTGCGTCCCGACATCGGGCAGGATCTTCCAGCAGCGCAGGCA
>WFTU01000442.1 GCA_015485375.1 Paracoccaceae bacterium
ACAATACGCCCCGATGATGAACGACCTTCTGGGCCAGCTGGAACATTCCTACGAAGAACGCCTCGGCTTCTGGAAGGGCGGCACGCTCTCCGTTCTCGGTTATGGTGGCGGTATTATCCCGCGCTTCTCCGAAGTGGCCAAGGATTATCCGGCATCGAAAGAATTCCACACGCTGCGCGTTATGCCGCCGGCGGGTAACCATTACGACACCAAGGTTCTTCGCGACCTTTGCGACATCTGGGAAGAGCACGGCTCGGGCCTGATCGCTTTCCACGGCCAGTCCGGCGACATTATGTTCCAGGGTTGTACCTCGGAAAACGCCCAGAAAGCCTTTGACGCATTCAACGAGATCGGTTTCGACCTCGGCGGCGCCGGTCCGGCACTGCGTACCGCCATGTCCTGCGTTGGCCATGCCCGTTGCGAGCAGTCCTGCTTCGACGGCGTGCGCGCACACCGCGGTATCATCAACCGTCTGCTCGACGAGATGCACCGTCCGGCGATGCCCTACAAGTTCAAGTTCAAGTTCTCGGGCTGCGGCAACGACTGTGTGAATGCCATCCACCGCGCCGACTTTGCGGTCATCGGCACATGGCGCGACGACATCAAGATCAATCAGGAAAAGGTCAAGGAGCACATCGCGGAAAAAGGTCGTAAGTACACGATCGACACCGTTGTCTCCATGTGCCCGACCCGCGCGATCAGCCTGCACGACGACGACACGATGGAAATCGACAACAAGTCCTGCGTTCGCTGCATGCACTGTATCAACGTTATGACCAAGGCTCTGAGCCCGGGTGATGACCGTGGCGCTTCCATCATGATCGGCGGCAAACGCTCGCTGAAAATCGGCGACCTCATGGGCACCATGATCGTTCCGTTCATGAAGCTGGAAACAGACGAGGACTTCGAGAAACTCGAGGACTTCGCCGAAGAGGTCATGGAATTCTTCGCCGACAACGCGCTCGAGCACGAGCGTATCGGTGAGTGTATCGACCGCATCGGTGTTCCGGCATTCCTGGAAGAGCTGAACATTCCGGCCGATCCGAACATGGTCAACCACCCGCGTACGTCCAGCTATGTGCGCACGGATGACTTCGACGAAGAAGCCGCGAAATACTTCGAGCGCAAGGCGCTGGAAGCAGGCATGACTGTGGCTGCCGACGACTAGGTCGGCACTACGCCCACATTTTCAGATTTGATACGCCCGGAGTCGCACTGGACCCGGGCAGGGAGGACAAAGACTATGAATGAAATGAGCGAAAAGCCACGCATGCCTGATGAAGTAGGTGTTCCGGATCCGTTTCCGTTTATGCACCCCGTCAGCGTAAAGAACTACGGCAACTGGGACTATCACGATCGTCCGCGCGCCGGTGTTCTGCGCCATGTGGCCAAAAACGGTGATGTGCTGTTCACGGTTCGCGCCGGTACACAGCGCCAGATGGATGTCTACACCATCCGCAAGCTTTGCGACATCGGTGACGAGTTTGCCGACGGTCACATCCGTTTCACCACCCGCTCGAACATCGAGTATATGGTTGCGGACGAAGCCAAGGTCCAGCCGCTGATCGATGCGCTGGGCGAGGCCGGTTTCCCGATCGGCGGCACGGGTGCCTCGATCTCCATGATCTCGCACACGCAGGGCTGGTTGCACTGCGATATTCCGGGCACCGATGCTTCCGGCGTTGTGAAATCCATGATGGACATGCTCCACAAGGAATTCATCCGCGAGGAAATGCCGAACCGTCTGCGTATCACGACTTCCTGCTGCCAGATCAACTGTGGTGGTCAGGGCGATATCGCGATCAACGTGCAGTACACCAAACCGCCGAAGATCAACCACGATCTGGTTGCCAACGTCTGTGAGCGTCCGGCTGTTGTGGCCCGTTGCCCGGTTGCGGCTATCCGCCCGGCCATGGTTGACGGCAAGCCGTCGCTGGAAATCGACGAGAAGAAATGCGTATGCTGCGGCGCCTGTTATCCGCCCTGCCCGCCGATGCAGATCAATGGCGCCGAAAGCACCAAGATCGCTATCTGGGTTGGTGGTAAACACTCCAACGCCCGTTCGAAACCGACGTTCCACAAGCTGGCTGTTGCCAACCTGCCGAACAACCCGCCGCATTGGCCGGAAGTGGCTGAAGTGGTCCAGAAAATCGTATCGACCTACAAGAAAGATGCGAAGCACTGGGAACGCATGGGCGAATGGATCGAGCGTATCGGCTGGAACCGTTTCTTCGAGCTGACCGGTCTGGCGTTCACCAAACACCACATCGATACGTGGACCGGTGCGCGCAAAACCATGAACCACTCTGCACACATCCATTTCTAGGAGTGAACCGAGATGAAATTCGGAGTAGTTGTCAGCGAAGGGCCGTATACGCACGAAGCGTCGGATTCGGCCTACAACTTCGTAAAGACCGCACTGGCCAAAGGCCACGAGGTTTCGCGGGTGTTCTTCTATCATGACGGGGTCAATGTGGGCACGCGCCTGTCGATCCCGCCGCAGGATGACCGCCAGATTCAGGAACAGTGGACCGCACTGGCCAAGGAGCATGATCTGGATCTTGTGATCTGTATCGCTGCTGCACAGCGTCGTGGTCTGCTGGACAAGAACGAAGCGGACCGTCAGGGCAAGGATGCCGACAATATCGCTGACGGCTTCCGGATTTCGGGTCTCGGCCAGCTGATCGAGATGGGTATCAAATCCGATCGTACGATCACATTCGGCGACTAGGAGGGATTGAAATGGACGAAGATGTAAAGAAGTTCCTCTATGTGAACCGCAAGGCTCCCTACGGCACGATCTATGCGCAGGAAGCGCTCGAGGTTGTGCTGATCGGGGCGGCGTTTGACCAGGATGTGGCTCTGGCCTTCCTCGATGACGGTGTGTTCCAGTTGACCAAAGGTCAGGACACCAAGGAAATCGGTCTGAAAAATTTCTCGCCGACATTCCGGGCGCTGGGCGACTACGAAGTCACCAAGCTCTACGTCGAAAAGGAATCGCTGGAAGAGCGGGGTCTGACACTCGATGACCTGCAGGACATCCAGTACGAGGATGAAGATGACGACTGGGCGGAAAAACCGTCTATCCGTTTGGTCAGCCGCGCCGAAATGGCCGACATCATGGCCGAACAAGATGTTGTTCTGAGCTTTTAGGAGGGGAAAATGGGAACTCTGCACACAGTTAACAAATCCCCGTTCCAGACGAACACGCTGCAAAGCTGTCTGTCGCACGTGAAGGACGGCGATACCGTCCTGTTGATCGAGGACGGCGTTTACGGGGCCATGAGCGGCACTTCTGTAAGCGACGCGGTCAAGGCGACGGGTGCCAAGGTTTGCGTTCTGGGGCCGGATTTCGCGGCCCGGGGTATAGATGCCGGTCGGACGATCGAGGGCGTCGAAACAGTAGACTACGAAGGGTTTGTAGATTTAGCGGCCGCAAGTGACCGCGTACAGGCCTGGTTATAAACGAGGGAACACCCGGGGAACCGGGGCAATAAACAACCGAAAGGAAATACAATGTCTTATGAAGTAGATGGCAAAACAGTCGACACCGACGAAGAGGGCTACATCACCAACCTTGGTGACTGGACCCCGGAACTGGCAGCGGTTATCGCCGATGCCGAAGGTATCAAAATGGACGACGAGCACTGGGCCGTTGTTAACTTCCTGCGTGACTACTACGAGGAATACCAGATCGCTCCGGCCGTTCGCGTGCTGATCAAGGCTATCAAGAAGTCGATGGGCCCGGAAGTTGGCAACAACAAGTACATGTACGAGCTGTTCCCCTATGGTCCGGCGAAACAGGCTTGTAAGATTGCCGGTCTGCCGAAGCCGACTGGCTGCGTCTAATCGCCTGAAATAAAAACAAAAATACTCAGGGGCATTTAGGGAGGGTTTTAGCGTGGTTTCCACGATATATGCACTATTGTTCTACGTCGCGACGATCATTCTGGTCGTCGGGGTTGGAATGCGGATGTGGCGTTATGCCAAAACCCCCGCGCCCCTGAAGATTCCCACGACGCCTGCGCCGACTACCGCTTGGGGTGTGTTCTGGCGTATGGTGCGCGAAATCGTACTGTTCCAGAGCCTGTTCAAATCGAACAAATGGATCTGGCTGTTCGGTTACCTGTTCCACATCGGCCTGTTGCTGGTCCTGATCCGTCACCTGCGGTATTTCACCTATGACGTCTGGTGGTGGGTGAAGCTGGTGCAGCCTTTTGCGCTTTATGTCGGTTTGGCGATGATCGTCGGGTTGCTCGGCCTCTGGGCACGCAGACTGCTGGTGGAGCGTATCCGCTACATCTCCAATCCGTCCGATCATCTGATGCTGGCCCTGCTGATTGCAATCGGTATCAGTGGCACCGCAATGAAAACCGCTGTAACGCCGACGGATATCGTGGCCGTCAAAGGGTTCTTCCTTGGACTGATCCGGTTCCAGATCAACGATCTGCCGACGACACCTGCTTTGCTGGTGCATCTGGGTCTGGTCGCGGCGCTGATGATCATCTTCCCGATCTCGAAGC
>WFTU01000443.1 GCA_015485375.1 Paracoccaceae bacterium
CGAGGCTGATCTGTCCGCAGTAGCCCGACAGGATGTTGAGGCCGAGCGAGGCAATCGCCCAGATCAGGAAGGGCAGCAGCAGCGCGTTGGCCCAGTAATCCGAGATTACCAGCGGCACGAACAGGAAGGCGACGACCAGTGTGGTGTAGTAGCCGTAGCGGTCCAGCTTGATCGGAAAGGTCTGGCTGTCGGCGGCGTAGCTTGTCTTGAAATCGCCTGCTTCACGGTAAAACATGCTTATACCCTCTCGATGATTTTTTCGCCGAACAGACCCTGGGGCCGGAAGACGAGGAACAGTAAGGCCAGCACATAGGCGAACCAGTTTTCGGTGGCTCCGCCGATCATCGGACCGACGGAATATTCGAACAGTTTCTCACCGACGCCGATAATCATGCCGCCGACGATGGCGCCGGGGATGGAGGTGAAGCCGCCGAGCATCAGCACCGGCAGGGCCTTCAGCGCGATCAGCGAGAGCGAGAACTGCACGCCGGATTTGGCACCCCACATGGTGCCTGCGACCAGCGCCACGAAGCCGGCGAGCGACCAGACGATCACCCAGATGGCGCGCAGCGAGATACCCACGGACATGGCGGCCTGGTTGTCATCGGCAACGGCGCGCAGGGCGCGGCCGGTTTTGGTATACTGGCTGAATATCATCAGGCCGATCACGAGGATCACGGCGATGAAGGTCGCCCAGATGTCGAGGTTGTCGATGTAGAAGCCGTAGAAACCGTCGGCCCAGCCCTCGGTCGCGGTTTCCAGCCAGACGTTGCCGCCCTGTGGCAGGCCGACGTCGAGTTTCTTGATATCGGCACCCCACATCAGGTCTCCGAAACCTTCCATGAAATAGGACAGGCCGATGGTGGCCATGAACAGGATGATCGGGTCCTGCCCGACCAGATGGTGCAGGATGTAGCGTTCGACCAGATAGGCAAACAGCACCATCACGCCCAGTGCCAGCACGATGGCAACGATGGTGGGCAGGGTCCAGCCGAAGGTGGAGATATTGGTGCCGAATACCGAATTGATCAGCGGCGCGAAGGGGATCTGGCCGTTTTGCAGGCCGACCAGCGTCAGCGCCGCAAACAGGGCCATGACGCCCTGTGCGTAGTTGAACACGCCGGACGCCTTGAAGATCAGCACGAAGCCGAGGGCGACGAGCGAATAGAGCACGCCGGTCATCAGGCCGTTTATGATCACCTCTATGGTATAGTAGAAATCAGCAGACATGCGGTTGCTCCCTAATCATGCGCCACGCCGAGATAGGCGTCGATCACATCCTGATTGTTGCGTACTTCGTCCGGTGTGCCGTCACCGATTTTCTTGCCGTAGTCGAGAACCACGACGCGGTCGGAAATATCCATCACCACGCCCATATCGTGTTCGATCAACGCGATGGTGGTGCCGAATTCGTCGTTCACATCGAGGATGAAGCGGGACATGTCCTCTTTTTCCTCGACGTTCATGCCGGCCATGGGTTCGTCCAGCAGCAGCAGTTTCGGCTGCGCGGCCAGTGCGCGGCCCAGTTCCACGCGTTTTTGCAGGCCGTATGGCAGGCGGCCGACGGGCGTTTTGCGGATCGACTGGATTTCGAGGAAGTCGATGACGTGTTCGACAATCTCGCGGTTTTCGTATTCCTCGCGCTCGGCGGGGCCTTTCCAGATCGACTGCCAGAACATGTTGGTTTTCATGTGGGTGAAACGGCCGGTCATGATGTTGTCGAGCGTAGACATGCCCTTGAACAGCGCGATGTTCTGGAAGGTGCGGGCGATGCCCTGCTGCGCGATCTGGTAGGGCTTCATCGGTTTGCGTTTCTCGCCGCGGAACCAGATTTCGCCCTCCTGCGGGTGGTAGAACCCGTTGATGACGTTGAGCATCGAGGATTTTCCGGCGCCGTTCGGGCCGATGATGGCGCGGATCTCGCCCTCGCGGATGTCAAAGGAAATGTCGGAGATCGCGGTCACCCCGCCGAAACGCAGGGTGATGTTTTTCATCTCCATCACGGGGCCGCCGATGGTGCGGCCGTCTTCGGTTACATAGGTGTCTGCTGTCGCGTTCATGCTGCATTCGCCTTTCGTGCCACGGTCGCGGCGTCGCTGATCTGGACGGTTGCGGAGATCGAGCCCTTGCGCCCGTCCTCGTAGGTTACTTCGGTTACGGTCGCGACCTCGGAGGCACCGTTGTAGAGGCCCTCGATCAGGTCGGCGTATTTTTCCTCGACCAAAGCGCGGCGGACCTTGCGGGTGCGGGTCATCTCGCCGTCATCGGCGTCGAGTTCCTTGTGCAGGACAAGGAAACGGTGGATCTGGCAACCGCCGAGCATGGGATCCTCGGCCACGGATTTGTTGACCTCCTCCACATGGCTTTTGATCGATTTGTAGACCTCCGGATGGCCGGCGAGTTCCTGATAGGAGGCATAGGCGATATTGTTGCGCTCGGCCCAGTTGCCGACAGCGTTGAGGTCGATGTTGATGAAAGCGGTGCAATAGTCGCGGTCGGAACCGAAGACCACGACCTCCAGAATGTCGGAGTAGAACTTGAGTTTGTTCTCGACGAATTTCGGCGCGAACATGGAACCGTCGGCGAGTTTGCCCACGTCCTTGGCGCGGTCGATGATGCGCAAATGGCCGGTGTCCGGCTCGAAGAAGCCGGCGTCGCCGGTGGCGACCCAGCCTTCGGGGTCCTTGGTGCCGGCGGTGCTTTCGGGGTTGTTGTAGTATTCGACGAAGGTACCGGAGGAGCGGTAGAAAACCTCGCCATTGTCGGCGATGCGGACCTCGACGCCCGGGCTGGGGACGCCCACGGTATCGGCGCGAACCTCGCCGTCGGGCTGCTGGGTGATGAATACCGAGGCCTCGGTCTGGCCGTAGAGCTGTTTGAGGTTGATGCCGAGCGAGCGGTAGAATTCGAAAATCTCCGGCCCGATCGCCTCGCCCGCGGTGTAGCCGACGCGCACGCGTGAAAACCCGAGGGTGTTTTTCAGCGGGCCGTAGATAAAGACGTTGCCGAGCATGTATTTCAGGCGATCCATGCCGTTGACCGGCTTGCCGTCGAGCAGCGCGGGTCCGACCTTTTTGGCGACATCCATGAAGTAGGCGAACATCTTGCGTTTGAGCTTGCTGGCGTCCTCCATGCGGATCATCACGGTGGTCAGCATGCCCTCGAAAAAGCGGGGCGGGGCGAAGAAATAGGTCGGGCCGATCTCGCGCAAGTCCGACTGCATGGTTTCGGGGCTTTCGGGGCAGGCCACGCAGAAGCCGGTCCAGAAACACTGGCCGATGGAAAAGATAAAGTCGCCCACCCAAGCCATCGGCAGATAGGCAAGAACGGAGTCGTTTTCGCTCAGATTGTCGAACTCGGCCGAGGATTTGGAGGCGGAGATGATGTTGAGGTTGGACAGCACCACGCCCTTCGGCTTGCCGGTGGTGCCGGATGTATAGAGCATGACGCAGGTGCTGTCGGCGGTCAGCTTCGCCTGACGCGCGCGCATG
The DNA here is from genome assembly GCA_015485375.1 of Paracoccaceae bacterium. Lineage (GTDB taxonomy): Bacteria > Pseudomonadota > Alphaproteobacteria > Rhodobacterales > Rhodobacteraceae > NORP23. The sequence continues at coordinate 3,492 of WFTU01000443.1, forward strand.
ATCGGTTCCAGCCGTTCATGGCCCGCGCGGCCTTCGGCCTGCACGTCCTTGTAGGCGTTCATATGGGTGTGGTCGTATTTGCGCATGCCGCGCTTGTCCACATAGACGATCTGTTCGATGAAGGGGACTTTTTCCTGCACTTCCAGAACCTTGTCCACCTGCTCCTGATCCTCGACAATCACGAAGCGCGCCTTGCAGTTTTCCAGCACATAGGCCATCTCGTCGGCGACGGCATCGTTATAGAGCGGCACGGGCACGGCGCCGCAGCTTTGTGCGGCGACCATGGCCCAGTAGAGGTAGGGGCGGTTGCGGCCGATGACGGCGACGTGTTCGCCCTCCTCGAGGCCGAGCGCGATCAGGCCCATGGCCAGCGCGTCGATTTCATCCCTGGTTTCGGACCATGTCCAGCTTTGCCAGATGCCGAATTCCTTTTCGCGATAGGCCGGTGTATCGGCAAACTTCACCGCGTTGCGCGCCAAAAGTTTCGGGAACGTATCAAGTTCCGCATCCAGAACGGTTGCGTTCATAACCCAGCTATCCTCCCTATGGGTGCCTTGCACCCGCAAGCATCACATGGCGATCTGCGTCGCGTCTCGGTTGCGGTTCGATTCCGCATTTCCGGCTGCAAGACTAGCAAGATTCTTTCACAGGTAAAGAAATAAAATTGAACTAGCGTTCAGTTCGGGTTGCAAAACCGGACTGCAAAAACGCAAACCCCCTCGGCACGGGCTATTGACAGGGCGCGGGTTGCACACACTTATAGCCTTACCGACATGCAAGGGAGCAGGCTGATGTTCAGGAATGCAATCACGGTTTTCAGGGTTTACGGCATTGATATACGGCTCGATCCGAGCTGGTTTATCGTGGCCGGGCTGTTCGCCTGGAGCCTCTCGGTCCAGTATTTTCCGGGGATTTTGCCGGGGCAGTCGCAACTGATGTATATCTCGCTCGGGGTTACGGCGATGCTGCTGTTTTTCGCCTCGCTGTTGCTGCACGAGCTGGCGCATTCGGTCGTGGCGATCGGATTCGGGCTGAAGATCGAGAACATTACCCTGTTTATTTTCGGCGGTGTCGCGGGGCTGAAGCAGGAACCGGAAAGCGCGCGGGAGGAATTCCTGATCGCCATTGCCGGACCTTTGATGAGCTTTCTGCTCGGCGGCGCGGGGCTGCTGATCGGCGGGCTGCTGGGCGGTTTGGGCAGTATTCCGGCGGCGGCGCTGTTTGCCTATCTCGGGACAATCAATCTGGTGCTGGCGATTTTCAATCTGGTGCCGGCCTTTCCCATGGACGGCGGGCGGGTGCTGCGGGCCGCGATCTGGTATTTCAAAAAGGACCGGGTATTGGCGACGACCGTGGCGGCGCGCGGCGGGACGATGATGGGGTATGGCTTCATGGCGCTGGGAGCGCTGTCGTTTTTCAACGGCGGCGGGGTCAGCGGCATCTGGCTGGTGTTCATCGGCTTTTTCGTCGTCGGGACATCGCGCGCGGCCTATCAGCAGCAGGTGATCGAGGCGGGGCTGAAGGGGCACAGGGTGGCCGAGGTGATGACGCCCGCGCCGGTTGTCGTCGATCCGGCGATACCGCTGTCCGAACTCGTGCAGGATGTGATGCTGGCGCATAATGTCGGGTTTGTGCCGGTGGTGCGCGACGGGGCACTGCTGGGCTATATCGACCGGCATATCCTGCACGGGGTGGACAAGGACAAATGGCCGGTGACCATGGTGGCGGATGTTTATGAACACCGGACGCGGGACAATACGGTTTCGCCGGATTATCCGACCGAGAAACTGGTGCAGCAGATGACCGGCAACGGCGCGAACAAGTTTCTGGTGGCCGAGGGGGATCGACTGGTCGGGGTGGTCTCGATCAATGATATCCTCGGGTTTATCCAGCTGTCGCAGGAACTGGTATAAAAAACCCGCTCCGGCGGAGGGCCGGAACGGGATGTATCGGTGCAGGTCCGCCCTTAGGCGTCGAGCTTGCCTTCGATCTGTTTGCGGCCGGAGATTTCAATCTTGCGCGGCTTCAGTGCTTCGGGCACTTCGCGAACCAGATCGACGTGCAACAGGCCGTTTTCGGTCGTTGCCGCAGTGGCGCGGACATGATCGGCCAGCTGGAAGCGTTTTTCGAACGCGCGTGTGGCGATGCCACGGTGCAGATAGTTGACGTCCTTGTCTTCCTTGGTCTCGACTTTCTTGCCGGAGATCACCAACTGCCCTTCGCGGGTCTCGATGTTCAGCTCGTCGTCGCTGAAACCGGCCACCGCGATGGTGATGCGATAGGCATCCTCGTCGATTTTCTCGATGTTATAGGGCGGATAGCCGCTCTGGCTGGTGTCGGAACTCAGAACGTTGTCCAGAATGTTGGCGAAACGGTCGAATCCGACGGTGGACCGGTAGAGCGGGGTCAAATCATAAGTACGCATGTGATATCCTCCTTTGAGCGATATGTCTGTCTGGCCTTCCGTGATGGACAGGCCGTGGATTTTCCGGACCCTTCAGGCGCCCGGTGACATATATTTAAGAGGGGTTTTTGGCGTTTCAAGAGGGTTTTTTATCGTCCTCGACGGCGGAGATTGCGTCCTCCGCATCGTGGTCCAGCGATATCTGTTTGGCGGTTTTGGCCCCGAGCTTTTTCAGGGTTTCCACCTGTCCGACCAGATTGCCGCGACCGGTGGCCAGTTTGCCCATCGCCTCGTCATGGGAACGGCGCGCGCGGTCGATCTGGTCTCCGACTTTCAGCAGGTCGTCAACGAAGCCGTGGAACTTGTCATAGAGCCGTCCGGCGCGGCTGGCGATCTCCATGGCGTTCTTGTTGCGGCGTTCGACAGACCAGAGGTTCTCGACAGTTTTCAGGGCCACCATCAGGTTGGTGGGGGAGGCGATGACCACATCGCGTTCGGTGGCGTAAAGCGCCAGATCGGCGGCCTCGCGCATGGCTTCGGAGAAGGCGCTCTCGACGGGGACGAACATCAGGACGTAATCGACGGAGCCGTCATCGAGTTCGTGGTATTTCTTGGCCGCAAGCGTGTCGATATGGGTCTTGACCGAGGCGATATGCGCCTTCATCGCCAGCGCGCGGGCATCGGGTGTTTCGGCGTTCACCGCGCGCTCATAGGCAACCAGCGAGACCTTGGAGTCGATCACCAGCTTGCGCCCGCCCGGCAGGTTGACCACCACGTCGGGGCGAAGGGCGGCGCCCTCCTCGTTGCGATGATGGGCCTGCGTGACGTATTCCTCCCCCTCGCGCAACCCGCTGCGGTCGAGGATGGAGGCGAGGATCATCTCGCCCCAGGCCCCCTGTTTCTGGGTGTCGGATTTCAGGGCGCGGGTGAGGTTTTCGGCCTCTTGCGAGACTTGCAGGCTGCGCTGCGTCAGGTTGGCGATCTCGGCCTTCAGGGTGACGCGGTCGCGGTCGGCGGATTTGTGGACCTCGCGCAGCTCGCGTTCGAATTTGTCGATGTTCTGGCGTAGCGGCTGCAGGACGTTTTGCAGCTGCTCCTGATTGGCGGATTTGAAATCCTCGGAATGGGTTTTGAAGACCTCGGCTGCCAGAGATTTGAATTCGCCGCGCAGGGTTTCGGAGGTGGCATTGAGCAGGGCGACCTTTTCGGCGTTGGCCTTTTGCTGCTGGTGCAGGGCCTCGGTCAGGCGGGCGACCTCGGCGGCTTGTGTGGCGAGGGTCCGGCGGGCTTCGGCCAGTTCGGCGGTTTGCTGTTCGTATTGCGGCGCCAGCGCGTCCTTTGCCGCCAGTTCCATGCGCAAGTCGGCCTGTTGTTGCGCGAGTTCGGCCAATGCGTCGGTTTCCGTGGTCAGGCGGTGTTCGAGGGCCGCGATTTTCTCCTCCGCCACCGCCAGACGTCCCGCCCTGCGCCAGATAAACAGGCCGAGCGACAGCAGGGCCAGCGCGACGATGGCGCCCAGACCGTAGGGGATCCAGTCGGGGTTGTTTTCGATTTCTGCAAGAATCTGCGCGATCATGGGGCCTGCTTCCGTTGCTTCAGGCCGATCCTAGCGCATCGAACAAATGCTGAACAGAGGTTTTCACATGTTTGAACCGGTCGCCGCCGAGATGGGTACCGCCGTACCAGCGGGTGACGACGATAATGGCATCCTCCAGCCCCTCGCGCTGCATCATTTGCAGGATGATCATGCCTGCGCCGCCCTCGCCATCGTCGTTCTTGATTTCGGTGCCGTCGGACAGGCGGGCGGCCCATGTGTTGTGCGTAGCCTTGGCGAATTTCTTCGACTTCTTCAGGCGTTTGAGGAAGGTCTTGATATCGGCATCACTGGTGACACGCCCGCCGGTCACGGCGTATTTCGAGCCGCGGTCGGACACCACGTCGATGAATTGCAGGAATGAGGGGAGTTGTTGCATTTCCGAGCCCGGGTTGAAGGGATAACCAAACCACTGAACCGGTTTAGTAGTTCAGTTGGCGGGAAAATGCAAAACCGGTATCAGCACGTTTTTTCTTATAAATTCAATATGGTGTAGCCCCGCCTGCTCACCATTAAACCGGTTTAGTGGTTTCGGGTTTACAAAAAACAACCCTTTTGTCAGCCGTCACCCCAGCTTAGCCGGTTTCGGGCCGCCAGTGGCCCAGTCGAGCAGTTCCACCGTATGCACCACCGGTACGCCGGTGCCGGAGCCGATCTGCATCATGCAGCCGATGTTGCCGGCGGCGATGATCTCGGGTTCCAGTTCCTCGAGCGTATTCACCTTGCGCCGTTTCAGTTCGGCGGAAATTTCCGGCTGCATCAGGTTGTAGGTGCCGGCCGAGCCGCAACACAGGTGCGGGTCTGCCGGTTCCAGCACGGTGAAGCCTGCCTGCGCCAGCAGCTTCTTCGGCGCGAGCTTGATCTGCTGGCCGTGTTGCAAGGAACAGGCGGCGTGGTAGGCGACGCGCAGATCGCGTTTTTCCACCGGTTTGACACCGATTTCCAGCATGACTTCGGAAATATCCCTGGCCAGCCCCGCGACCGTCGCGGCATCTTCGGCCAGCGGGTCGTTGCGGAACATGTGGCCGTAGTCCTTGACCGTGGTGCCGCAGCCGGAAGTATTGATGACGATGGCATCCAGCCCTTCGCCGTTCACCTCTGCCATCCACGCATTGATGTTGCGCGCAGCCGAGGCATGGCTTTCGTCAACCTTGCCCATATGGTGCGTGACCGCACCGCAACAACCGATGCCCTTGGCTATCACCACCTCGACCCCGTGGCGGGTGAGCAGGCGGATGGTGGCCTCGTTGATGTCGGTGTCGAGCGCGCGCTGGGCGCAGCCGGTCAGCAGGGCGACACGTTTGATGCGTTTTTCTTCGGCGGGGAAGGACTGCGGGTCGTCCATACGGCTGGGGGACGGCAGGGATTTCGGGGCGAAATCGACCATGGCCTTCAGCTTGCCGGGCAGGGCGAAACGGAAGGGTTTCGCGATCCATGCGCCGAGGATGGAAAAGCGGAACAGCATCGGGTTCGGCAGGATTTTCGACAGGGTCCAGCGCAAGGCGCGGTCGAACAGCGGGCGTTTGTAATTCGCCTCGATATACTCGCGGGCGTAATCCACGAGATGCATGTAATGCA
>WFTU01000444.1 GCA_015485375.1 Paracoccaceae bacterium
CGCGCGAGGCGGAGCTGGATTATGCCTCGGTCGCGATGATTACCGATTACGACAGCTGGCATCCCGACCACGGCGAGGTGGATGTGACGCAAATCATCGCCACGCTGATGGGCAATGCCGACCACGCGCGCGGAATGGTGAAACGCCTGCCCGCGCTGCTCGGAGCAAGCCGCGAGGTGTGCGAACATGGCTGCGACCGCGCGCTGGAGTTCGCGATTCTGACGGGGCCGGATGCCCGCGATCCGGAACTGGTGGCGAAGCTGGATGCGGTCGCCGGACGGGTGCTCTAGAGTCATGACCAAAGGTGTAATCCTCGGGAAATTCATGCCGCCGCACGAGGGGCATGTGGCGTTGATCCGCACGGCCTCCTATCTGGTGCGGCGGCTGACGATTGTCCTGTCGGCCTCGGACAGTGATCCGATTGCGCCGGCGGTGCGCAAGGAGTGGATGGAGGCGCTGTTTCCCGAAGCGGTTGTGATCGTGTCCAACAATGGGGCGGAGGCACTGCCTTCGGACAATCCCGACTGGGCGCGGATTATTCGCGGGTTTCATCCCGAGCCGATCGACCGTGTGATCGGGTCGGAGGATTATATCGTCGATCTGGCGAAGGCTTTGAAGGCGCAGCATTTCATCCTCGACCCGATGTGGATGGCGTTTCCGGCGAACTCGCTGGAGATTCGCGAGGATCCGTTCGGACACTGGCACTCGATCCCCGATTATGTGCGCCCCTATTTCCAGAAGCGCCTGACGCTGGTCGGGCCGGAAAGCACGGGCAAATCCTATATGGCGGATTTTCTGGCCAAAAAGTTCGGCGGGCCCTATGTGCCGGAATACGGGCGGCCCTATGAGCACTATCGCGAGCCGGGGGATTACCGGCCGGAGGAGCTGCACTTCATCGTGGACGGCCATGTGGCGCACCGCAAGACGCTGTCGATGAAGGCGGGGCCGGTGTTGTTCGAGGATACCGATCCGCTGCTGACCGCCGTCTGGGCCGAGATGCTGCTAGGGCGCTCGCTGCCCGATCTGGAGGCGCGGATCGAGCTGCCGGACCATTACCTGCTGCTGGACGCGAATGTCCCGTGGGAGGAAGACCCGCTGCGCTATTATGCCAAGCAGGAGCTGCGGCAGGCGTTTTTCGACAAGACCAAGGCCAAGCTGGATGCCTTTGGTGCAGACTACACCCTGATTTCCGGTGACTGGGCAGAACGCGAGGCACAGGCTGTAGCCGTTGTCGAGCAGATGCTGGCCACCCCCAAAACCCGAGGATACCATGCCGCGTAACAAGACCGTCAAAGACTACATCCGCACCATTCCCGATTTCCCGCACGAGGGGATCATGTTTCGCGACGTGACCACGCTGTTCGGCGATGCGCGGGGTTTCCGCATTACCATTGACCAGCTCCTCAGCCCCTATGCGGGGGAGCGCATCGACAAGGTGGTCGGGCTGGAGGCGCGCGGGTTTATCCTTGGCGGGGCGATTGCGCACCAGCTCTCGGTCGGGTTTGTGCCGATCCGCAAGAAGGGGAAGCTGCCGGGGAATACCATCGAGCAGGCCTATGCGCTGGAATACGGCGAGGCGGTGATGGAGGTGCATGACGACGCCATTCAGGCGGGCGAGCGGATCCTGATGGTGGACGACCTGCTGGCCACCGGCGGCACGGCCGAGGCGGGGATCAGGCTGATCGAGCGCATGGGCGGCGAGATTGTCTCCTGCGCCTTTGTCATCGACCTGCCGGAACTGGGCGGGCGCAAGAAGCTGGAAGCGCTGGGGATGGATGTGCATACGCTGTGCGAATTCGAAGGGGCGTAACCTTTCGTTAACCATTCGCTGCAATAAGGGGCGCACCCAAGGAAAAGGGTGCTGCTTGTTTCAGAAGTTTGATCTGAGAACGATGCCTCGCCGGGCGACCGGCGGGGCATTATCTATAGCACCGCTCCGGGGTTCATGATGCCGTTCGGATCGAACGCCGCTTTGATGGCGCGCATGGCGGCGAGCTTGCCCGCATCGCCGTATTTCAGCAGGTCATCCTTTTTCAGCCGCCCTACCCCGTGTTCGGCGCTGAAGGAGCCGCCGAAGCTGTCCACCAGATCGTGGATCGCGGTTTTGACCGCGCCTTTGAC
>WFTU01000445.1 GCA_015485375.1 Paracoccaceae bacterium
CGTTCGATTAGTGAGATTATAGAGCGAGCGGAAACCTTGCTGAACGAGACGAAAGATGCTGCAATTTCCCCTTCGGAGGTGGAAATGGTCACGCGAATCCTCGATCTGAAGTGTACGCTCGATGTGGCGGCGGACTCCTTGCGCAAAATCGCGCCTGCGCTGTCGGGTGCCGCGGAAAAACTGGAAGCACGGGCTTCGGCCTTGTCCGGAGGCGGAGTCGATATTTCAACGCTGCCGTTCGAGGCATCTTACGGGCGCACGACGCTGGAATATTACGACGGGTTCGTATTCGGCTTTCATAGTGAAAATCCGGACTTGCCACAGGTGGCACAGGGCGGGCGCTATGATGCTTTGACCCGAGTGCTCGGTAACGGAAATCCGGTGCCGGCGGTCGGAGGCATTATCCGCCCCGAAACCCTTCTGGCATTGAAGGGGGAACAGGCATGAGCGGTTTGAAACTCGGGCTACCCTCGAAAGGCCGGTTGCAGGACCTGACCATCGACTGGTTTGCCGAACGGGGCATTCAGGTGACGCGCACCGGTTCGGGACGCGAATATGCAGGGCAGGTCAGCGGGGTCGGGGATGTGGAGCTTGTGCTGCTGTCCGCCGGAGAAATCCCGCGCGAACTGGCCGCCGGGCGCATCCATCTGGGTGTTACCGGTCAGGATCTGATCCATGAAAAAATCGTCGACTGGCCCTCGCGGATCGTCGAACTGCAGCCTATGGGCTTCGGTTTTGCCGATCTGGTGCTGGCGGTTCCGGCCGTCTGGGTGGATGTCGACAGTCTGGATGATCTTGATGCGGTTGCGGCGGCCTTTCGGGCCAGACACGGGTTCCGGCTGAGAATAGCGACGAAATATCATAACCTTACGCGGGAGTTCCTGCGCGCGCATGATGTTGCGGATTATCAGCTTGTGGACAGTCAGGGGGCAACCGAGGGCACGGTTAAGAACCTTACCGCTGAGGCGATTGCCGATATTACCTCCTCCGGTGCGACGCTGGAGGCGAACCATCTAAAGATCTTGCCGGACGGGTTGATCCTGAAGTCGCAGGCGACATTGTTCGGGGCCAGAAACGCGGACTGGAACGGCACGGCACTAGAGGCTTTACGCCAGATGCAGGCAAAGCTCGGCGTCGATATGTCGGCACTACTTGACGGTTAGAATCTCGTCTATCGGCTTTTTTATTTTCGCGACGGAGGGGATTGTCGCATCCTCGCTTGGGTGGCCGACGGCCAGAATCATCACGGGTTTTTCCGACTCCGGTCGCCCCAGCAATCCGTTCAGGAACCTCATCGGATTTGGCGTGTGCGTCAGGCAGACAAGTCCGGCATCATGCAGGGCGGCAATCAGGAAACCTGTCGCGATTCCAACGCTTTCCGGAACGTAGTAATTCTTGTAGCGCGTGCCGTCATCAAATTCTCCATAGCGCTGCGCGAATATCACGATAAGCCACGGCGCGGTGGTCAGGTGGGATTTCTCGACGCCTGTTCCGAGGGGTTCGAGAGCCTTGATCCATTCATCCCCGCCGCCACCGGCATAGAACTTTTCTTCCTCGATTTCGGCCGCTTCGCGAATCTCGGCCTTGGCTGCGGGATCGCGCACGGCCACGAAATGCCAGGGCTGGTGATTGGCGCCGCTGGGCGCGGTGCCGGCGGTGGCAATGCAGTTGCGTATGACGGCTTCGTCCACCGGCTGGTCCGTGAAATCGCGCACCGAGTGGCGCTTGCGCATTTTTTCGAGAAAGGCGGCAGAAGCGGCCAGCCGCTCGTCATCCGACATCTCCGCGCGGTCGGGCAGGGGGATCGGCTCGAAGCCCAGTTTTTCTTTGGCAAACATGATGGCCTCCTTTGAATCAGGCGAAGGCTTCCGGTTTTGCCTCGCGCGCCATGTGGTCCAGCACCGCGTTGACGAATTTTGCTTCGCGGCCTTCGGGGAAGAACGCCTTGGCGACGTCGACGAATTCGGTGATCGCCACTTTCGGCGGTGTGTCCTGTGTTACCAGTTCGGCCCCTGCGGCGCGGAACAGGGCGCGGAGGGTGGGATCGATCCGGTCGATCGGCCATTTGGCCACCAGCGCGCGGTCGGTCATCTGGTCGATTTTCGCCTGATGGTTTACCGCCTCGTGCAGCAGGGTGCGGAACAGGTCGATATTGCCCTCGGCATAGGTGTCACCGTCGATTTCGGCGCCCAACCGGTGGTCCTCGAATTCCGCCTGCACCTTTTCAAGTGGGGCCCCCGAGGCCTCCATCTGGAACAGGGCCTGAACGGCAAACAGGCGGGCTGCCGATTTCATCTGGCGTTTCTGTTCCCGCGAGGGTTTCGGGGCGTTCGGCATCAGGCTTTCCCTTTGTTTTTATCGTCTTTTCCGGCGATAAGAATATGTTCGGAGGAGGGTCCAATACGGCGGTGGCAGGACTTTGTAAAGCTCCGTTTCAGGGCGATCAGGTGCATGGCGGCCTCGGCGGCACCGCCCCCCTTGTTTTGCCCCTTGTGATCGGCGCGAACCTCCGCCTGTGCGCGGTTTTCGACGGTCAGGATGCCGTTTCCGATGCATATGCCATCCAGCCCCAGCAAAGTGAGCGCGCGCGAGGAATCATTGCACACCGTGTCGTAATGCGTGGTCTCGCCGCGAATGACACAGCCGAGCGCGACATAGCCGTCATAGACCCGCTTGGCGCTGGCGAGCTTTATGGCAGTCGGGATTTCCAGTGCGCCGGGGACTTCGACCACATGGCTGGTTGCGCCAGCGGATTTGATGGCGGCTTTGGCCCCCGCGACCAGTTCGTCGGCGATGTCCTTGTAGTAGGGCGCCACAACGATCAGCAGGCGTGTGGTTGCCTCGAATTTCGGGGCGGGCAGCGTATAATGTGTTTCGGAATCAGCCATTTAACTATCCTTTCCAAGCGGACGGGTGCCGGTGATCGACAGGCCGTAGCCCTCCAGCCCGACCAGTTTCGGGGCGGGGGAATTGCTGAGGAGTTCCATCTCGGAAATTCCCAGCGCGCCGAGGATTTGCGCGCCCAGACCGTATTGCCGCAGGGTTTGCGTGCCGTCCGCATGTTCCATTTTCATGTTGGTGTCGCGCAGCAGGACAACGGCGCCGCGGCCTTCCTCGGCAATGATTTCCATTGCATCGGGGACCTGACGGCTGCGCCCCGGCGTGAGGGCCAGCAGGTCCTCGAGCGGGTTAATGCAGTGCATGCGCACCAGCACAGGGCCGCCTTCGGAAATGTCGCCCTTGGTCAGCACGATATGTTCGGCGCCGTGGGTTTCATCCGTGAAAATACGCAACATCCACTCGCCGCCATATTCGGAGGTCACCGAGCGCACATCGCTCTCGCGCACCAGATTGTCGTGGCGGCGGCGATAGGCGATCAGGTCGGAGATCGTGCCGATCTTCAGGTTATGCTTTTCGGCAAACCCGATCAGGTCCGGCAGGCGGGCCATGGTGCCGTCGTCGTTCATGATCTCGCAGATCACGCCGGAGGGGTTGAGCCCCGCCAGACGGGAAATATCGGTCGCGGCCTCGGTATGGCCGGCGCGCACCAGCACACCGCCCTGACGGGCGCGCAGCGGGAACACATGTCCCGGTGTGGCAATATCATGCGGTCGGACCTGCGGGTTGATGGCCACGGCCACGGTGCGGGCGCGGTCATGGGCGGAAATGCCGGTGGTCACGCCCTCGCGTGCCTCGATGGACACGGTAAATGGCGTTTCGTGGCGCGAGGCATTGGTGGTGGTCATCATCGGCACGCCGAGCTTTTCCACCTGCTCGCCGGTCATGGTCAGGCAGATCAGCCCGCGCCCGTGCGTCGCCATGAAGTTGATCGCGTCCGGCGTGGCCATCTGCGCGGGGATCACCAGATCGCCTTCGTTCTCGCGGTCCTCGTGGTCCACCAGAATGAACATCCGGCCATTGCGGGCGTCCTCGATGATGTCCTCGATCGGGGAGATTTTGTCGGAGTATTCCATTATTGCATCTCGTTCAGGCGCGCGACGTAGCGCGCAAGGGTGTCTATTTCCAGATTGACC
>WFTU01000446.1 GCA_015485375.1 Paracoccaceae bacterium
CACAAATCGCGCAGGACTGGCGGTTGAAGCAGTTGCAATACACCTGGCTGCGCGCGGTGGCCGATGCCCATACCGATTTCTGGCAGGTCACGCAGGACGGGCTGGATTATGCGCTGGAGGCGGCGGGGTTTGATGATAACGAGTTGCGCGGACGCCTGTTGGCGCTCTATTGGGAACTGTCGGCCTTTCCGGAGGTGCCGCAGATGCTGGCGGACCTGAAGGCGGCGGGGATGCAGACGGCGATCCTGTCGAACGGCTCGCCGGACATGCTGGCGGGCGCGGTGGAGAGTGCGGGGATCGGCGAGGTGCTGGACGATGTGTTGAGCGTGCAGGACGTGGGTGTGTTCAAGCCGCACCGCTCGGTTTACGACATGGTCGGCAAGCGGTTCGGTTGTGTGCCGGAGGAGGTTCTGTTTGTTTCGTCCAATGGTTGGGACGCGGCGTCGGCAGCGGGCTACGGGTTTTTTACCGCGTGGGTGAATCGTGCGGGCGAGCCGATGGACCGGCTGCCGTGGAAGCCGCAAGTGGTGATGCAGGATTTGACGGGGATTGCGGATTTGGCAAAGGGCAGGTCATGAAATTTACCACCAGCGACGGGCTGCAACTGGCTTATGAGGACGAGGGCGAAGGGCCGGTTTTGCTCTGCCTGCCGGGGCTGACGCGCAATGCTCGGGATTTCGACGATCTGGCGGCGACGATTGACGGTGTGCGGCTGGTGCGGCTGACCTATCGCGGGCGGGGGGAATCGGATCGCGATGCGAATTTCATGAACTACAACGTGCCGCAAGAGGCGCGCGACGCGATTGAATTGCTGGACCATCTGGGGATCGGGCGGGCGATTTATGTTGGCACCTCGCGCGGGGGGATCATTGCGATGCTGACCGCGGCGATGGCCAGAGACCGGCTGGCGGGGGTGGTGCTGAACGACATCGGGCCACAGATCGACGCGGGCGGGCTGGGCCGGATTTTCGATTATATCGGGCGCCAACCCAAGGCGCGGAGTTTTGACGAGGCGGCGCTGGTGCTGCGCGAGACGATGGGGGCGGAGTTTCCCGGCCTTTCGCTGGCGGACTGGCGTTTGCAGGCGACGCGCTGGCTGGAGGAATCGCCGGAGGGCGGGCTGCGGCTGAATTACGATCCGAAACTGCGCGATGCAATGCGGGCGCAGGCGGAAGGGGAGCAGCCGGATTTGTGGCCGTTGTTCGATGCGCTGGAAGGCGTGCCGCTGGGGTTGTTGCGCGGGGCGAACTCGGACTTGCTGAGCCGCGAGACGGTGGCGGAGATGCAGCGGCGGCGGCCGGATATGGTTTACAGGGAGGTGCCGGATCGCGGGCATGTGCCGTTTCTGAACGAGCCGGAATCGCTGGCGGTGATTAACGAAGTGGTAAGGGAATCGCTCTAATGGTGGATATCGGGATGATACGGGCGGCGGCAGAACGCCTCGCCCCTGTTGCGCGCAGAACGCCGCTGTTGTCCTCGCCGTTTCTGGACGAGATTGCCGGTCGGCGGGTGTTTGTGAAGGCCGAAAATCTGCAACACACCGGCAGTTTCAAGTTTCGCGGCGGCTGGTCGGCACTGTCGGGGATGGATGCGGCGGTGCGGGCGAACGGGGTGATTGCCTATTCGTCCGGAAACCACGCGCAGGGGATTGCGCTGGCGGCGGCACGGCACGGGGTGCCTGCGGTGATTGTGATGCCGGATGACTCGCCGGTGTTGAAGATTGAAAACACCAAGGCGCTGGGCGCGGAAGTGGTGATGTACGACCGCCTGCGGGATTCGCGCGAGGAGATCGGCGGGCGGATTGCGGCGGAGCGCGGGCTGGTGCTGGTGAAGCCCTATGACGAGCCGCTGGTGATAGCCGGTCAGGGCACGGTCGGGCTGGAGATTGCGGAGCAGGCGCGCGACGAAGGCATCGGCGCGGCGGAGGTTCTGGTGAACTGCGGCGGTGGCGGGTTGACCTCGGGCATTGCGCTGGCGCTGGAGGCGGAGGCGCCGGATATGCTGGTGCGGCCTTGCGAGCCGGAAGGCTTCGACGATACGGCGCGCTCGCTGGTGGCGGGGCGGATCGTGTCGAATGCGACGCAGGGCGGCTCCATCTGCGATGCGATTGTGACGCCGGCACCGGGGAATATCACCTTTCCGGTCATGCAGCGGCTGTGTGGCGCGGGGCTGGTGGTGACGGACGAGGAGGCTTTGCGGGCGATGGCGCTGGCGTTCCAGCGGTTGAAGATCGTGCTGGAACCGGGCGGGGCCGTGTCGCTAGCGGCGGCTCTGTTTCGGGGTGACGACATCGGTGCGGATACGGTGATCGCGGTGACAACGGGGGGCAATGTCGATGCGGCGATGTTTGCGCGGGCGCTGGAGACGCTGGCGTGACGCGGGCCGATATTGTCATCATCGGCGGCGGGATTGCGGGGGCAAGTCTGGCGGCGAAGGCCTCGGCGTTTGCCGATGTGGTGTTGCTGGAGGGCGAGGAGGTTCTTGGCTATCACGCCACGGGGCGCTCGGCGGCGATGTATGTGGTGAACTACGGTTCCGATGTGGTGCGGGCGCTCAATCGGGCCAGTGGTCCGGCGCTGGAGGCGGCGGGGGTTTTGTCGCCGCGCGGGGTGCTGATCGTCGCGGACGAGAGCGAGCGGCATTTGCTGGAGGGGTATCTGGCGGAGCCGGAGGTGGAGCATGTCGGGCGGGATGCGGCGCTGGAGATGGTGCCGATTTTGAGCGCCGCGAAACTGGCGGATGCGGTGCTGGAAACCTCGGCGCGCGATATCGATGTGGACCTGTTGTTGCAGGGGTATCTGAAAACCGCGCGGGCTAATGGCGCACGGATTGTGACGGGAGCGCGGGTGACGGGGTTGCGGCGTGCGGGCGCTGTCTCTTATACACATCTGACGCTGCCGTCGAATAGAGAG
>WFTU01000447.1 GCA_015485375.1 Paracoccaceae bacterium
CCGTCTGTTCCTGCCGGTGGAAAACGTCGAACTGCTGTCGCGCTACGGGCAGGAGGTCGGGTTGCTCGACAAGCTCGGCGGCGGGGCGTGGCAGGCCAAGAAGGCCAAGCTCAAGGAACGCATCCGCGAGATGGCCGACAAGCTGATCCGCATCGCGGCCGAGCGGGCCTTGCGGTCCGGCAAGGTGATGACCCCGCCCGAAGGCATGTGGGACGAATTCTGCGCCCGGTTCCCCTATCAGGAAACCGAGGACCAGTTGCACGCGATCGAAGACGTGCTGAACGACATGGCCAGCGGGCAGCCGATGGACCGTCTGGTCTGCGGCGACGTCGGTTTCGGCAAGACCGAAGTGGCGATGCGCGCCGCCTTTGTCGCGGCCATGTCCGGCGTGCAGATCGCGGTGATCGCACCCACGACCCTGCTGGCGCGCCAACACTACAAAAGCTTCGCGGAACGCTTTCGCGGCCTGCCGATCAAAGTGCGGCAACTGTCGCGGTTTGTTTCGGCCAAGGAGGCAAATGACACCCGCGAGGCGATGAAACGCGGCGAAGTGGATATCGTTATCGGCACGCATGCGTTGCTGGCCAAGGGCATCCGTTTTGCCAACCTCGGCCTGTTGGTGATTGACGAGGAACAGCATTTCGGCGTGGTCCACAAGGAACGCCTGAAAGAGCTGCGCTCGGATGTGCATGTGCTCACATTGACGGCAACGCCGATCCCGCGGACCTTGCAACTGGCGCTTTCGGGGGTGCGCGAACTGTCGATCATCGGCACGCCGCCGGTCGATCGTCTGGCCATTCGCACCTATGTTTCCGAGTTCGATCCGGTGACCATCCGCGAGGCTTTGCTGCGCGAACACTATCGCGGCGGGCAGTCGTTCTATGTGGTGCCGCGTATTTCGGATCTTGCGGAAATCGAGGAATTCCTGCGCGAGCAGGTGCCGGAGATCACCTTTACCACCGCGCACGGGCAGATCGCGGCGGGGCAGCTGGATGACAAGATGAATGCCTTTTACGACGGGCAATATGATGTGCTGCTGGCCACCACGATTGTCGAAAGCGGGCTGGATATTCCGGCGGCGAATACCTTGATCGTGCATCGGGCGGATATGTTCGGGCTCGCGCAGCTTTACCAGATACGCGGGCGGGTCGGGCGCTCGAAAATCCGCGCCTATGCCTATATGACCACCAAGCCGCGCAAACCCCTGACACCGGCGGCGGAGAAACGGTTGCGGGTGCTGGGGTCTCTGGACAGTCTCGGGGCGGGCTTTACGCTGGCCTCGCAGGATCTGGACATTCGCGGTGCGGGCAACCTGCTGGGAGACGAGCAGTCGGGGCAGGTGCGCGAGGTCGGTTATGAACTCTACCAGTCGATGCTGGAGGAGGCGATTGCCAAGATGAAGGCCGGCGAACTGGAAGGGCTGTCGGAGGCGGACGAGGCCTGGGCACCGCAGATCAACCTCGGGGTGCCGGTGCTGATTCCGGCGGATTATGTGCCCGATCTGGATATCCGGCTGGGCCTTTACCGGCGGCTTTCGGCCCTGTCCACCAAGGTGGAGCTGGAGGGGTTCGCGGCCGAGCTGATCGACCGGTTCGGCAAGCTGCCGCGCGAGGTGAACACATTGCTGAACATCGTGCGGATCAAATCCGCCTGTCGCCGCGCGGGGATTGCCAAACTCGACGGCGGGCCGAAGGGGGCGACGATCCAGTTCCATATGGACAAGTTTGCCAATCCGGCGGGGCTGGTGGAATTCATCCACGCGCAAAAGGGGTTGGCCAAGGTGCGCGACAACAAGATCGTGGTGCGGCGCGACTGGAAAAACAATGCCGACAAGATCCGCGGTGCCTTCGCGATTGCCCGCGATCTGGCGGCTCTGGCGCAAAAAACGCACAAAAAATAGGGCGACCGGTGGAAAACCGCGCCTTTTCGGGGGAAATCTCGGGAGGGTTTGCCGTGAACCCTGTTGGATATATCGGGGTGGATATATCGAAAATAGGCGAAGCAATCGCGCCGGTTGTCCAGTACCGGTGTCATCCGGTAGAATCTTTTGCCATCAAGACGCTACCGAAACTGGACGGTGTGCCTTGGTTGTCTGCATTGCCCGGCGCGATTACCCCGTTTGGACGTTTTAAGCCCAGCCCGGCGAGGGTGGTTATACGGGGTTTTCGTAAAATTTTCGTAAACACGACCTGAATATTGCGAACGCTGCGTCAGGGTTGAGCGGTGAAAGACCTGTGCTAGGCTCGGGGAAACCCCGAAAGCAGGAGAGTTCCCATGCCGCCCCGCGCCCCGATCTCGCATCTTCCGACCCATGACGTGACCAACATGCCGCCCCATATCGGGGATCAGGACCTCTGGGCCGGTGATACGGTCTTGCGCGAGGCCGTGGCGCGCGAGGGCGGCGGTTGGGCCAATGACCGGCTGGCGGCTTTCGGGCAGCTGGCAGGGCAGGCGGAGGTGTTCGATCTGGCGGATCAGGCCAACCGGCATGCACCGGAGCTGCGGGCCTTTGACCGCTACGGCATGCGGATCAATCAGGTGGAATTCCATCCGGCCTATCACCGTTTGCAGGAGATTGCGGTCGGGAACGGCCTGCCGAATTTCGCGTGGAACAACCCGCAAAAGGGCGCGCATGTGGTGCATGCGGCCCTCAATTTCATGTTCAATCAGGTGGAGGGCGGGGTGCTTTGCCCGATGGCCATGACCTATGCGGTGGTGCCTGCGCTGAAGAATACGCCCGAAGTAGCGGAGGAGTGGCTCCCGCGCCTGATGTCCACGCAGTATGATGCGCGCGATATTCCGGCGGCCGAAAAGACCGGCGCGCAGATGGGCATGTTCATGACCGAGAAGCAGGGCGGTTCCGATGTGCGGGCCAACTCGACCCGCGCGGAGCCGGACGGGGCGGGCTGGCGCCTGACGGGGCACAAGTTTTTCTGCTCGGCGCCGATGTCGGATGCGTTTCTGACGCTGGCCTATACCGACGGCGGGCTGTCGTGTTTTCTGGTGCCGCGCTTCACGCCGGACGGGGCGCGCAACATGCTGATGTTGCAGCGCCTGAAGGACAAGATGGGGAACAAATCCAATGCGTCCTCGGAAATGGAACTACTCGGGACCTACGGTGTTATGGTCGGGCCGGAGGGGCGCGGGGTGCGCACGATTATCGACATGGTGCAGGGGACGCGGTTCTATTGCGCTTTCGGCTCGGCCGCCTTGATGCGGCAGGGGCTGGTGCAGGCGCTGCATCACACCACGCACCGCTCGGCCTTCCAGAAACGGCTGATCGACCAGCCGTTGATGCGCAACGTGCTGGCCGATCTGGCGCTGGAGAGCGAGGCGGCCACAGTGCTGGCCATGCGTCTGGGGCGGGCGATTGACGAGGGGCTGGCGGGGAATGAAAACGCCGCCGCGCTGGCGCGGATCGGCACGGCGATCGGCAAATACTGGATTTGCAAACGCGCCCCCGGGCATGTGTTCGAGGCGATGGAGTGCCACGGCGGCCCCGGCTATGTCGAGGAAAGCATCATGCCGCGGCTGCTGCGCGAGGCGCCGGTGAATTCGATCTGGGAAGGGTCGGGCAATGTGATCTGTCTGGATGTGCTGCGCGCCATCCACAAGGATCCTGCCACGCTGGAGGCCTATCTGGGCGAGGTGGAAAAGGCGCGCGGCATGGATGCGCGGTTAGACGCGGCGCTGGACGGGTTGCGCGCGGATCTGAAGGATATGGCGGATATCGAGCTGCGGGCGCGCAAGCTGACGGAGACCATGGCGCTGGTCTGGCAGGCGGCGCTGTTGTTGCAACATGCGCCCGAAGCGGTGGCGGAGGCGTTTTGTGCCTCGCGGCTGGACGGCGGCTTTGGCGGCGCTTACGGGGATTTGCCGGCGGACACGGATTTCGACACGATCCTTGCGCGCGCTACTCCTCGATAAACCGCACGGCGCCGATGTGGTCGAGGTTGCGGTTGCGCTGTGCGTAGTCGATGCCGTAGCCGACGACGAATTTGTCGGGGATCTCGAATCCGGTCCAGTCGGCCCTGATGTCCACCTCGCGGCGCGAGGGCTTGTCGAGCAGGGCGCAGATTTTCAAGCGCTTCGGCTTGCGGGTCAGCAGCATCTCGGTGACCTGTTTCAGGGTATGGCCGGTGTCGACGATATCCTCGACCACCAGCACGTCGCGGCCCTCGATCTCGCCGCGGATGTCTTTCAGGATGCGGACCTCGCGGCTGCTCTCGGTGGAATTGCCGTAAGACGAGGTTTCCAGAAAGTCGATCTCGCACGGCAGGTCCAGCTCGCGGGCGAGGTCGGCGATAAAGACGAAGGAGCCGCGCAGCAGGCCGATAACGATCAGCTTGTCGGTGTCGGCGAAATACTCCGAGATTTCGCGCGCCAGCGACTCCACGCGTGCGGCGATGGATTTGGCCGAGATCATCTCGTCGATGACGTAATTTGAATGGTCCATGTGCAAGCCCTTGTGAATCACCCGATCATAGCGCATTTAGAACCCAAAGCGCCGCGACAATCCATCCCGTGGCGCAGATTGATTTACACGAGCATATAGTTTCCATGCCCACACACGCCGAAAAACGTATCATGCCGCACAGCGCGGCGCAGATGTATGACCTGATCGCGGATATCAATGCCTATCCGCAGTTCCTGCCGTGGTGTGTCGGCGCGCGGATCCGCAAGCGCACGATGATGCCGGACGGCTCGGAAATTCTGGACGCGGATCTGGTGATCTCTTTCAAGCTGTTTCGCGAGAAATTCGGCTCGCGCGTGACGCTTTATCCCGAAGAGCGCAGGATCGACGTGGAATATCTGGACGGGCCGTTCCGCTATCTCAACAACCACTGGAAATTCACGCAGCTGGAGGATGGCACCTGCGAGGTCGATTTCTTCGTCGATTTCGAATTCAAATCGGCCGTGCTGCAGGCGGTGATCGGTGTTGTGTTCAACGAGGCAATGCAGCGGATCGTGCGCGCCTTCGAGAAGCGCGCACAGGATTTATATGGCTCTACGACGTAAGGTCGTAGGCGCGCTCGCCGTGGGAGGCGAGGTCGAGGCCGGTGGATTCGTCCTCTGGGCTGACACGGATTTTCAGGAAAATCTGCAAGACCTTGATGATGATCGTGGTGACGACCAGCGTGAAGGCGCCGACGATGGCGAGGGTGCCGAGTTGCGCGCCCCATGCGCCCGCGCCGAAGACCGCGATCATGATGGTGCCGAAGATGCCGCCGACGCCGTGGACGGCGAAAACATCGAGCGTGTCGTCGATTTTGATCTTGTTCTTCACGATGTTGACGGCCTCTTGCGTGATGACGCCGGCGATACCGCCGATGATCAGCGCCTCGACAGGGCCGACGAAGCCGGATGCCGGGGTGATCGAGGCCAGACCTGCAATCGCGCCGGTGGCGAGGCCGAGGAGCGAGGCGGTGCCGTAGCGGATTTTCTCGTAGGCCACCCATGTGAGCGAGGCCGTGGCGGCAGAGATATGCGTAACCACCAGCGCCATGGCCGCGCCACCGTCGGCGGCCAGTTGCGAACCGGCGTTGAAGCCGAACCAGCCGACCCAGAGCATCGAGGCGCCGATCATCACCATGCCCGGATTATGTGGCGGTTTCGATTTGTCGAGGCGCGGGCCGAGGACAAAGGCGATGACCAGAGAGGCAAGCGCGGCGGTTTCATGCACGACGACTCCGCCCGCGAAGTCACGCGCTCCGACTTCGCCGAAAATACCGCCGTCCGACAGGAAGCCGCCGCCCCAGATCCAGTGGGCGACCGGTGCGTAGACCAGCAGCATCCACAGGCCGGAAAAGGCGAGGACGAAGGCGTAGGATATACGCTCGACATAGGCACCGACGATCAGCGCGGGGGTGATGATGGCAAAGGTCATCTGGAAGCCGAAGAACAGGATCTCGGGGATGGTTCCGAACATGGTGTCGGCATCGACGCCGTTCAGGAAGGCCTTGGAGAGGCCGCCCCAGTATCCGGTCTCGCCCGGGCCGAAGGCGATGGAGTAGCCCGCGACCAGCCAGAGGATCGTCATCAGGCTGGCGATCGACATGGTCTGCATCAGGACGGAAAGAACGTTTCGGGACCGGACCAGACCGCCGTAAAACAGGGCCAAACCGGGGAGAGTCATGAAAAGGACCAGAGCCGTAGCGACCAGGATCCACGCGGTATCTGCGCCAACCATTTGTGTATTCCCTTTTATTGCGACCGCCTTGATGGCGGTTCTGGCGCGGAAATAGCGCGGATTTCGGGGGCAAGGATGGCGAAACTGGCGCAAACGGGCAGTTTGTCGCGCCGACGCCTATGAAATGGGCGGAATTTCGGGCCTGCGATGAAAAAACAGGCAGAATTATAAGGCTTGCGCTTTTTCGAGCAGGAGCGTCAGGGCGGTCTCGACGGTGGCCATACGCACGGCATCGCGCCCCAGCGGGCCGAATTCCCGCACTGTTGTTTCGACACCCTCGGCGGTGGCTACGGCGAACCAGACGCGGCCTTCGGGTTTGTCGCCATCGGCGCCGGGGCCGGCGACTCCGGTGACCGCGACGGCGAGGTTGGCGTCCGATTCTGCCAGCGCGCCGAGGGCCATCTGGCGGGCGACGGGTTCGGAAACGGCGCCGTGGTCGCGCAGCATGGTTTCGGGAACGCCGAGCATCGCGGTTTTGGAGGGGTAGGAATAGGTGACGAAACCGCGGTCGAACACGGCGGAGGAGCCGGGGATATCGGTGAGGGCGGCGGCGATCATGCCGCCGGTGCAGCTCTCGGCGGTGGCGATCATCCAGCCGCGGGTCTTGCAGGCGTCGAGCAGCGCCGTGGCGGTTTCGGAAAACCCGATCACTGGATCAGGCCGTGGTAGATTCCGGCAAAGAGCATGACGACGAAAGCTGCCATTACTCCCGCGATCACATCGTCGAGGATCACGCCGAGCGGGGTGTGCTTGCGGTCGGCCCAGCCGACGGGGCCGGGTTTCCAGATGTCGAACAGGCGGAAGAATATGAAGGCCGTGACCCAGCCGGGGTAGGGGAACAGCCATTGCGGCTGCCCGTTGGCCCACATGCCGTAGGAGAGCGGCAGAAGGGCGATCCAGATGCCGACGACCTCGTCAATGACGATTTCGGAAGGGTCGTGGTTGTCCTTGCCCGCGGTCTCGATCCCGATGGCCCACCAGCCGATCAGGAAAGCGGCGATGGTGGCGAGGAACAGGCCCGGAAAGCCGAGCAGCCCGTGCAGGAGCCATGCAACCGGAATCGCGGCAAGGCTGCCCCATGTGCCGGGGGCTTTCGGCAGCAGGCCAACGCCGAAGAAGGTGGTGATCAGTCGGGTCATAGTTTTACCAGTGTTGCTGTGGCCATGGCGGCGATGCCCTCGCCGCGGCCGGTGAAGCCGAGTTTTTCGGAAGTGGTGGCCTTGACCGACACGCGGTCCACGCCGATGCCGAGGATATTGGCGAGGTTGGCGCGCATTTCCTCGGCGTGCGGGCCGATTTTCGGGGCCTCGCAAATGATGGTGCAATCGACGTTGGAGAGGGTGAAGCCGCGCTCGGAGGTGCGCTCGGCGGCTTTTTTCAGGAATATGTCGGAGGTGGCGCCTTTCCACTCCGACTCGGAGGGCGGGAACCATTGGCCTATGTCGCCCTCGGCCAGAGCGCCGAAGATGGCATCGGTAACCGCGTGCATGGCCACATCGGCGTCGGAATGGCCAAGGAGCGCATGGTCGTGCGGAATGTCGAGACCGCAGAGGGTAACGTGGTCTCCGTCGGTGAATTTATGCACGTCAAAGCCGTTTCCGGTGCGAATATCCATGTGTTTGTCCAGCATTTTCCCGGCCCGTTCGAAATCGGCGGGGGTGGTGAGTTTGAAATTTTCCGGCGCGCCTTCGGTAATCGCGATCTTGTAGCCCTTGGCGAAGGCCACGGCGACATCGTCGAGCGCAGGGGCGGTGGCGCTGCGGTGCGCGTCAAGAATGGCGTTGAAGTGGAAGCCCTGCGGGGTCTGGGCGCGGTAAAGGCTCTCGCGCGGCTGTTCGGCGAGGATGCGGCCACGCCCGCCTTTCCAGAGGGCATCGACCACGGGCAGGGCGGGGAAGGCGGCCTTGTGGTCGGCAAGCGCGGCCAGAACGCCGGAGATCACCGCGTGGGATACAAACGGGCGGGCGGCGTCGTGGATCAGGACGGTTTCGGGGGCGTGTTGTTCCAGCGCCTCCAGCCCCTTGAGAACGGAATCCTGTCGTTCCTCGCCACCAAAAACCGAGGGCAGAACGCCGCCCATACCGCTGGTGGCGATGGCGTAGCGGCCGGCGTCGTCGGGGTGGATGACCACCTGCACGGCGTCGATGGCGGGGTGCGAGAGCAGGGCGTCGATGGTGCGGCGCAGGACCGTGAGGCCACCGAGCGCGCGATACTGTTTCGGCACATCGCCACCGGCGCGGGTGCCGCGGCCTGCGGCGACTATGAGGGCGATTGTTTTCATGGCTCCGGTTTAGAGCAAGGCGGCGCGGCCCTCAACTGCCTATTGTGTTTCGGGGAGGCCGGACCAGATTTCGATGTCGTCGATCCACTGCGCCTTCGGGTTGGCATCGCCATAGATCTGGGTCAGCATGATGAAATCGACCGGTTCGCCGTTGCGCGTGGTCGGCCCGTAGTGGTCACCCACCACCTGCCCGTTGATTTTCCACAGGGCGCGCCCGTCGGAACCGTCGCTCCAGTGCCAGTAGAACTCGGTCAGGAACCACTCATTGACGGGGACCGGAACCTCGCGGTTGTCGATTTCCCAGACCGCGTTTTGCGGGTCGAGGTCGCCTTGCCAGTGCCAGTAGGGGCGCCCGTCGGGATCGGTGTAGATGAAAGAGATCAGGCGAAACCCCCGACCTTCGCCGTAGCCCTTGCTTTTCCATTCGAAAAAGCTGCGCCAGGAATCTTTTGCATCGAGCGAGGCGGGATCCAGTTTGATCCAGTAGCGCACATAGAGATCGGATCGCCCGTCGCGGATGTTCAGGATCTCGTAGGGCATCTGGGTGACGCCGGGGGTGCCGGTCTCGACGCTGTAAAGCACGCGCGTCGGGGTTCCGTTGCGCCCTGTTACCATGCGCAGATCGCTTCCGATTGTGCCGCCTTCCTCCACAATGGGATGCAGGGCGCTTTCGGACGCGCCAAGAATGCGGACCGGCCAGCTGTAACCGGTTGCGGAGTCGGTGCCGGATATAGTGCGGTAGCCCTCGCTCAGCGGTCCGATGGTGACGCCGCCCTCGAATCCGGAGGCGAACAACAACTCGGAGGCGGGCGAAGCAGCGGGGAACAAGCCGACGCAGGCAACAAGGACGGTATACAAAGGGTTTGTTTTCAACATCCGGCGACGTAACGCGAATTTCCCCCTGTTGACAAGTTGCCCCCCGCGCGGAAATCCGCTAGCTAGTGGAAAATTGCACAAGGAATAGGCAGATTGGCAATAACGCTTGGAAATACGGCACTTGAGTCGCGGGTGCTGCTGGCGCCGATGGCGGGGATTACGGATCTGCCGTTTCGCAGTGTCGTGCAGGGCTTCGGTGCCGGTCTGGTGGTGTCCGAGATGATCGCCAGTCAGGAGATGGTGCAGGCGCGCACCACGCCGCATTTGCGCGCCGAACTGGGGCTGGATAGCGGGCGCACCGCCGTGCAGATCGCCGGGCGCGAGGCCGGATGGATGGGGGAATGCGCGCGGATGCTTGCAGGGCAGGGC
>WFTU01000448.1 GCA_015485375.1 Paracoccaceae bacterium
CGCCCGACGGACACGTCGGGCAGCGCCCGAACCGCCCCCACGGGGCGGGCGCTTCTCGCCCACCCCTCGGTTCGGGCGATGCCCTTGTTTTATTGAGCAGCCGGATTGTTTTGGCGCTGGACTCTAAAGGGGTTGCCAACACCCCCCATCCCCTGTATTTGGGCCACTTCTGCAAGGACTCCACCAGAATCAAGGTGACCGTAATACCTCGGGCCGGCTGGTGATGTTGATAAAGGAAAGCGAAATGAACGCCGCTGAATTGCGTGAGAAAACGCCCGACGAGCTTCGTGCCGAGTTGGAAAAACTGAAAAAAGAGAGCTTTAACCTGCGATTCCAGCAGGCGACAGGCCAGATGGAAAACACTTCGCGCATGAAAGCTGCCCGTCGGGAAGCCGCACGCGTGAAAACAATTCTGAACGAAAAAGCCGCTGCTGCGGCTGCCGAGTAAGGGTGTAAAAGATGCCTAAGAGAATTCTATCCGGTGTCGTGACAAGCAACGCCAACGAACAGACTGTCACAGTTTCCGTTGAACGCCGCTTTACGCACCCTGTTCTGAAGAAAACCATTCGTAAGTCCAAAAAATACCGGGCGCACGATGAAAAGAATGCTTTCAACGTAGGGGATCAGGTCCGTATCCAGGAATGCGCCCCTAAGTCGAAATCTAAACGCTGGGAAGTGATCGCCGAGTAGGCTTCACTCCAGTTAATCGAAACCGTGGGGCCTCAACTGCATTTGGTCCCCACAGGTCGGGAGAAACATTATGATCCAGATGCAGACTAATCTGGATGTTGCTGACAACAGCGGCGCTCGCCGTGTTCAGTGCATCAAGGTTCTAGGCGGTTCTCATCGTAGATACGCCAGCGTTGGTGATATTATCGTTGTTTCCGTGAAAGAAGCCATTCCGCGCGGTCGCGTGAAGAAGGGTGACGTTCACAAGGCAGTGGTAGTTCGCACACGCAAGGAAGTTCGTCGTGAAGATGGCACCGCCATCCGTTTCGACTCCAACGCGGCAGTTATGCTCAACAACGCCGGCGAGCCGATCGGCACCCGTATCTTCGGGCCGGTTGTGCGCGAGCTGCGCGGCAAGAACTTCATGAAAATTATCTCTCTTGCTCCGGAGGTGCTGTAATGGCTGCCAAACTCCGCAAAGGCGATAAAGTCGTTGTTCTTACCGGTAAGGACAAAGGCAAAGAAGGTCTGATCTCGCAGGTTCTGCCCGCCAAGGGCAAAGCGATTGTCGAGGGCGTGAATATGGCTGTGCGCCATACGAAGCAGAGCCAGACCTCCCAGGGTGGACGCGTGCCTATGGCCGTTGCCATCGACCTTTCCAACATCGCACTGGTTGACCCCAAAGAGGGCGGCCCGACCCGCGTCGGCTTCCGCATGGAAGGCGACAAGAAGGTTCGTTATGCGAAAAAATCGGGGGAAGTGATCAATGGCTGATTATACGCCTCGCCTCAAAGCGCAGTACGCCGAGAAAATCCGCGCCGCGCTGAAAGAAGAATTCGGCTACAAGAACGAGATGATGATCCCCAAGCTGGAGAAAATCGTTCTGAACATGGGTGTCGGTGAAGCTGTTGCTGACAGCAAGAAAATCAAATCCGCCCATGCCGATCTTATGGCAATCGCAGGCCAGATGCCTGTCATCACCAAAGCCAAGAAATCCATCGCGGGTTTCAAGGTGCGTGAAGACATGCCGCTGGGTGTCAAGGTTACGCTTCGCGGTGACAAGATGTTCGAGTTCCTCGACCGCCTTATCACGGTTGCAATGCCCCGCGTCCGCGACTTCCGCGGCGTGAACGGCAAGAGCTTTGACGGTCGTGGCAACTATGCCATGGGCCTGAAGGAGCATATCGTGTTCCCGGAAATCGAGTTCGACAAGGTCGACCAGATCTGGGGCATGGATATCGTAATTTGCACCACCGCGGATTCCGATGCTGAAGCGAAAGCGCTGTTGAAGCAATTCAACATGCCTTTCATCAACTGAGCGCGGAAGGAGAGAACAAATGGCTAAAGTCTGCATGATCCAGCGCGAACTGAAGCGTCAACGTCTGGTGGCAAAATACGCCGACAAACGTGCCGCGCTGAAAGCGATCGCCAACAACCAGGACCTGCCCGTAGAAGAGCGGTTTAAGGCAAACCTTAAACTGGCGAAACTGCCGCGCAATTCCTCGGCCACACGGTTGCACAACCGTTGCCAGGTTTCCGGTCGTCCGAAGGCTTACTACCGTAAGCTTAAAATGTCCCGTATCGCGCTGCGCGATCTCGCCTCTGTCGGCCAGATCCCCGGCATGGTCAAATCCAGCTGGTAAGGAGGGTATACAATGAACTTGAACGATCCTCTCGGCGATATGCTGACACGTATCCGCAACGCCCAGCTGCGTGGCAAATCCTCCACCCATACGCCGGCTTCCAAGCTGCGTGCCTGGGTTCTGGATGTGCTGAAATCCGAAGGCTACATCCGTGGCTATGAAACTGGAACTGGTGCCGACGGCAAACCGGAAATCACCATCGAGTTGAAATACTACGATGACGAGCCGGTAATCCGTGAGCTGAAACGTGTATCGACCCCCGGTCGCCGCGTTTACGCCGGTGTGAAAGACATCCCCGTTGTCCGTCAGGGCCTCGGAATCGCGATCGTCTCCACACCGAAGGGTGTCATGTCTGATGCACAGGCCCGTGCCGACAATGTCGGTGGCGAAGTCCTGTGCACAATCTTCTAGGAGGGGCTGGTATGTCTCGTATTGGTAAAAAACCGGTCGAGCTTCCTGGCGGCGTTTCGGCGTCCGTCTCGGGCCAGACCATCGAAGTCAAGGGGCCGAAAGGCACCCGTTCGTTCCGTGCTACGGATGATGTGACCATCTCCGTCGAAGGCAACGTAGTGAGCGTCAAACCCCGCGGCACGTCCAAACGGGCGCGTCAGCAGTGGGGCATGTCCCGCACGCAGATCGCAAATCTGGTGCAGGGTGTGACGGAAGGTTTCAAGAAAGAGCTTGAGATCAACGGTGTTGGTTATCGTGCACAGCTGCAGGGCAAGGTCCTGAAACTGTCGCTCGGTTACTCGCATGACGTAAACTTCGAAATTCCTGAAGGCATCACGGTAACCGTTCCGAAACCGACCGAGGTTGTTGTCGAAGGCAATGACCAGCAGGTTGTCGGACAGGTTGCCGCGAACATTCGCGAGTGGCGTAAACCCGAGCCTTACAAAGGCAAAGGTATCCGCTACAAAGGCGAATATGTCTTCATGAAAGCCGGTAAGAAGAAATAGGAGCGCATGATATGGCAATTTCCAAAAGAGAATTGTTCCTTAAACGCCGCATGCGTAACCGGAGCAAACTGCGCAAAACGGCCAATGGCCGCCCGCGCCTGAGCGTTCACCGTTCGAACAAGAACATCTCGGTCCAGCTGATCGACGATGCGCAGGGTGTTACCCTCGCGTCTGCGTCCAGCCTCGAGAAGGATCTTGGCGTGGTGGGCAAAAACAACGCTGAAGCAGCAGCCAAAGTGGGTTCGGCTATTGCCGAGCGTGCCAAAAAGGCCGGTGTGGAAGACGTGTATTTCGATCGCGGCGGTTTCCTGTTCCACGGGAAAATCAAAGCGCTCGCCGATGCTGCCCGCGAGGGCGGCCTGAAGTTCTAGAGGAGAGCGATTATGGCAAGAGAAGACAATCGCCGGGGTGGACGTCGCGATCGCGATGAAACACCGGAATTCGCCGATCGCCTCGTCGCGATCAACCGTGTGTCCAAAACCGTGAAGGGTGGTAAACGCTTCGGCTTTGCAGCGCTCGTTGTGGTTGGCGACCAGAAGGGTCGCGTGGGCTTCGGCAAAGGTAAAGCCAAAGAGGTGCCCGAAGCGATCCGCAAGGCCACCGAACAGGCCAAACGCCAGATGATCCGTGTGCCGCTGCGCGAGGGTCGCACCCTGCACCACGACATGAACGGTCGTCACGGGGCAGGCAAGGTTGTGATGCGGACGGCGCCTGCCGGTACCGGTATCATCGCCGGTGGTCCGATGCGTGCGGTGTTCGAGATGCTCGGTGTTCAGGACGTTGTGTCCAAATCCATCGGCTCGCAGAACCCTTACAACATGATCCGTGCTACGATTGACGGCCTCAAGAAAGAGTCCAGCCCTCGTAATGTTGCACAGCGTCGTGGGAAAAAGGTTTCCGACATCCTTCCCAAAACCGATGCAGCTCCGGCCGGGAAACCCGCCGAAGCCGCTGAAGCGTAAGGAGCAGGACAATGGCTAAAACCATCGTTGTAAAACAGGTCGGCTCGCCGATCCGTCGCCCGAAAGACCAGCTGGCTACGCTGAAGGGTCTGGGCCTCAACAAGATGCACAAAACCCGCGAACTGGAGGACACCCCCTCCATCCGCGGCATGGTCCGCAAGATCTCGCATATGGTCGAGATCATCGAGGAGAAGGGCTAGGGTTTATCCTTGGCTTTGTGCAAGAATTGGAACGCCCCGCTGGAGACAGCGGGGCGTTTTTCATGATGCTGCCGGAAATACGGTAATCTTGTTACGGGACCGTAGGGTGTGTGGTCCCCACGCACCATTGTTTGATTAACGTCGCGTGGTGCGTGCAGAGCACACACCCTACGTTATCGCGGGCAAATATTGCGGGCGCCGCTCCAGTGCCATCGCCTCTTGAACCCGCCCCGCATCCCGTCTATACGCACGCGGTGGACAACAATCCGCAGAATCAAACGTAACGCCGTGTTTGCCCCTTTCGACGCTCATCGGGGGTAGTTCCGGCAAAAGGAGATAGCGTCATGAAATTGAATCAGCTTCGCGATAACGAAGGTGCAACCAAAAAAGCCAAACGCATTGGCCGTGGTCCGGGTTCGGGCAAGGGTAAAATGGGTGGCCGTGGTATCAAGGGTCAGAAATCCCGCTCGGGTGTTGCAATTGCCGGATACGAGGGCGGCCAGATGCCGCTCTATATGCGTCTGCCGAAACGCGGCTTCAACATGCGCAATCCGAAGAAGCACGCGGTTATCAACCTCGGCATTCTGCAGAAATTCATCGACGCGAAGAAAATCGACGCGAAGAAAGAGATCACCGAGGACGTTCTGGTCGAATCCGGTCTGGTCCGTCGCAAGCTCGACGGCGTGCGTCTGCTGGCCAAGGGCGAGCTGACCTCCAAGGTCAAGCTGAGCGTCACCGGCGCCTCGAAAGCCGCTGTCGAAGCGGTCGAGAAGGCCGGCGGTTCGGTTACCCTGCCGGAATAAACCCCGACAGTGGCGCGAAAGACTTGTGAGCGCCTGAATAAGGGCTTACATCTTACACGGTGAAAATATTTCGCGCCGCTGGGATCCCGACAACGGGTCCGGCGGCGCAGTCTTGGGAGGGCCATACATGGCATCGGCAGCGGAACAAATGGCAGCGAACCTCAGTTGGGGATCGTTCGGCAAGGCCAAGGAGCTTCAACAGCGCATCATGTTCGCGCTGGGGCTGCTGGTGGTCTACCGGATCGGGACATATATTCCGGTGCCCGGCATTGATGCCGTCCAGCTCAAAGCGTTCTTCGAGCAGACAGCCGGCGGTATCGGCGGCATGCTCAACATGTTTACCGGTGGCGCGGTCAGCCGCATGGCGATCTTCTCGCTCGGGATCATGCCGTATATCTCGGCCTCGATCATCGTGCAGTTGCTGACCTCGCTGATCCCGCAGCTGGAGAGCCTGAAAAAAGAGGGCGAGCAGGGGCGCAAGAAAATCAACCAGTACACCCGCTACGGCACGGTGTTTCTGGCCCTGTTCCAGTCCTACGCCATTGCTATCGGCCTTGAGTCGCAGGGGCTTGCCTCCGATCCGGGCATGTTCTTCCGCGCCTCCGTGATGATCACGCTGGTTGGCGGCACCATGTTCCTGATGTGGCTGGGCGAACAGATCACCGCGCGCGGTATCGGCAACGGTATCTCGCTGATCATCTTCACCGGCATCGTCGCCGGTCTGCCGCAGGCATTGGCGCAGTTTTTTGCCTCTGGGCGCTCCGGTGCCCTTAGCCCGTTCATGATCATTATCGTGATGGTGATGGTTGTGGCGGTGATCACCTTCGTTGTCTGGGTGGAACGCGCATTGCGCAAGATCCATATCCAGTATCCCAAACGTCAGGTCGGCATGAAGGTTTACGGCGGCGAGAGCAGCCACCTGCCGGTCAAGCTGAACCCCGCCGGCGTGATCCCCGCGATTTTCGCCAGCTCGCTGTTGCTGATGCCGACAACCATCGCGACGTTCTCGGGTGGCGAAGGCACGGGCGTGATCGCCACGATCGCGGCCTATATGGGCCGTGGCCAGCCGCTGTTCATGATTTTCACCGCCGCGCTGGTGGTGTTCTTCGCCTACTTCTATACCCACAACGTGGCGTTCAAGAGCGAAGACGTGGCTGACAATCTGAAGAAACAGGGTGGCTTTGTTCCGGGTATCCGTCCGGGCAAGAAAACCGCCGAGTATCTGGAATACGTCATGAACCGCCTGCTGGTGATCGGCTCCGCCTATCTGGCCGCTGTGGTTCTGTTGCCGGAGTTCCTGATCGCGAAAACCGCCATTCCGTTCTACTTCGGCGGCACCTCGCTGCTGATCATCGTGTCGGTGACCATGGACACCATCACGCAGGTGCAGTCGCATATGCTGGCGCACCAGTATGAAAGCCTGATCGAGAAATCCAAACTGCGCGGCAAAAGCCGCACCAAGGCGAAACCTAAAGGACGAGGGCGTCGATGAACATAATACTGCTTGGCCCGCCGGGCGCAGGAAAGGGAACACAGGCGCATCGTCTGGTTTCCGAACGGGGTATGGTGCAGCTTTCGACGGGTGACATGTTGCGCGCCGCCCGCACGTCCGGCACCGAGATGGGCAAGCAGGTCGCGGCCGTGATGGATCGCGGCGATCTGGTGACAGACGAGATCGTTATCGGCCTGATTGCCGAGCAGCTCGACAATAACGCCGGTGGCAGCGGTTTCATCTTCGACGGATTTCCGCGCACACTGGCGCAGGCCGACGCGCTCGGGGAATTGCTGGATGCCAAGGGACAGACGCTCGATGCGGTGATCGAGATGAAAGTGGACGACGACGCGCTGGTTTCGCGCATCACCGGCCGCTACACCTGCGCCGGATGCGGTGCGGTATACCACGATGAAATCCGCAAGCCGAAGGTCGAAGGTGTTTGCGATGAATGCGGCAGCACAGAGTTCAAACGCCGCGCCGACGATAACGAGGAATCGCTGCGCACACGGCTGTTGGCCTATTATCGCGATACCTCGCCGCTGATCGGGTATTACTACTGCAAAGGCCTGTTGAAACGGGTCGACGGTATCGGCGAAATCGACGAGGTTGCCGCGCGGATCAGCGCCGCTCTCGACCAGAAATAGGGGCCCCGAAAAACGGGGTTGACGGGTGCGCGGATAATCCTATACTCCGCGCACTTTCCAGTAGGAGAGTCGCTCGCAATCATGCCGGAAACGGCGCGGGAGTCTCGGCCCTATTAGATCGGGCAAAGGGCCCACCGGTCAACAAGACGACGGTGGGCTTTAGTTGTGAAAAAAGGTTCCGGCGTTACGGAACCGCAAACGAGAGAAACGGAGGCCAGTATTGGCACGTATTGCTGGGGTTAACATACCCACGAACAAACGGGTGGTAATCGCCCTGACTTATATCTACGGCATCGGCGACCACGCCGCGAAGGAAATCATCAAGGCCGTTGGCATTGATGAAACCCGCCGCGTGAACGAGCTGTCCGACGCCGAAGTGCTGGCCATCCGCGAGCACATCGATGCGAATTACAACGTCGAGGGCGACCTGCGCCGCGAAGTCCAGATGAACATCAAACGTCTGATGGATCTGGGTTGCTACCGCGGTCTGCGTCATCGTCGTGGTCTGCCTGTACGCGGCCAGCGTACCAGCACCAACGCCCGTACCCGCAAAGGCCCTGCACGGGCTATTGCCGGCAAGAAGAAATAGGGGGGCTGAAACATGGCACGCGAAAAAACCCGCACGAAACGTAAAGAACGTAAAAACATCTCTACCGGTGTTGCACACGTCAACTCTTCGTTCAACAACACCAAGATCCTGATCGCCGACGCGCAGGGCAATGCAATCTCCTGGTCCTCCGCGGGCACCATGGGGTTCAAAGGCTCGCGCAAATCGACTCCTTACGCTGCCCAGATGGCGGCCGAGGATGCCGGTCGCAAGGCGATGGAACACGGTATGAAAACCCTTGAAGTCGAAGTTCAGGGCCCCGGTTCGGGTCGTGAATCCGCGCTGCGCGCGCTGGCGGCTCTGGGCCTCAACATTACCGCGATCCGCGACGTGACCCCGATTGCCCACAACGGCTGTCGTCCGCCGAAGCGTCGTCGCGTCTAAGGCCGATATTATTACCGGACCGCGCCCGATTTCCGGGCGTGGTCCATGCTATTTCTAAACCTCGGGCGTTCCCGCACAGGATCCAGTCGGGAACAAGTATGGAGGCCATAATATGATCCAGAAGAATTGGCGCGAACTCATCCGCCCCACCTCGCTTGACATCAAACCGGGTGCAGACAGCCTGCGCATGGCAACGGCTGTTGCCGAACCGCTGGAGCGCGGTTTCGGCCTGACGCTCGGCAACGCGCTGCGCCGCGTTCTGCTGTCCTCGCTGCAGGGTGCCGCGATCACTTCCGTCCAGATCGACAACGTGCTGCACGAGTTTTCCAGCGTTGCCGGTGTGCGTGAAGACGTCACCGACATCGTGCTGAACCTCAAGGGTGTGGCTGTTTCCATGGAAGTCGAAGGCCCGAAGAAAGTCGCCATCAGCGCGACCGGCCCGGGTGTTGTGACCGCCGGCGACATTGCCGAAACCAACGGTATCGAGATACTGAACAAGGATCACGTTATCTGTCACCTCGACGATGGCGCCAACCTCTATATGGAACTGACGGTCGAAACCGGCAAAGGCTATGTCGCCGCCGACAAGAACCGCCCCGAAGATGCGCCGATCGGCCTGATTTCGGTCGATGCGCTGTTCTCGCCGGTCAAGAAGGCCTCCTACAAGGTCGAGCCGACCCGCGAGGGCCAGGTTCTGGATTACGACAAGCTGACGCTGAACGTGGAAACCGACGGGTCGATCTCGCCGGAAGACGCGATCGCTTTTGCGGCGCGGATCCTGCAGGACCAGCTGGCCACCTTCGTCAACTTCGACGAGCCGGAAGCCGCCGGTCGTGACGAGGAAGAGGACGATCTGGAGTTCAACCCGCTTCTGCTGAAGAAAGTGGACGAGCTGGAATTGTCTGTACGTTCGGCAAACTGCCTGAAAAACGACAACATCGTTTACATCGGCGATCTGATCCAGAAAACCGAGGCAGAAATGCTGCGCACTCCGAACTTCGGTCGCAAGTCGCTGAACGAGATCAAAGAGGTCCTGACCACAATGGGTCTGCACCTCGGCATGGATATCATCGACTGGCCGCCGGACAATATCGAGGAACTGGCCAAGAAATTCGAAGACCACTTCTAGGATTTAGCGGCGGGGGAGACCCCGCCAAAACCCGGGCAATCCCGCCCCAAGGAGAGCGGTCCACCCGCATGGGCTGCCGGACAAAGTATAAAGAAGGACTAAGAAAATGCGTCACGGAAACGGTTATCGTAAACTGAACCGCACCCACGAACACCGCAAGGCGATGTTCGCGAACATGGTATGCTCGCTGGTCGAGCATGAGCAGATCAAGACGACTCTGCCCAAAGCAAAAGAATTGAAGCGCATCATCGACAAGATGATCACGCTCGGCAAAAAAGGCGACCTGCACTCCCGTCGTCTGGCCCAGTCGCGTATGCGTCAGGAAGATGCCGTAAAGAAACTTTTCGACGTTCTCGGCCCGCGCTACGCCGAACGTCAGGGTGGCTACGCCCGTGTTCTGAAGGCCGGTTTCCGTTATGGCGATATGGCCCCGATGGCAATCATCGAACTGGTTGACCGCGACGTGGATGCCAAAGGCGCAGGTGACAAAGCCCGCGTAGCCATGGAAGAGGCAATGGCCGACGAAGAATAGGCCAACCCGAAATATTCGGGTCACTGACCCAGATGAAAAACCCCGGATTTTTTCCGGGGTTTTTTGTTGTTTTCCGCCCCGCACGGGCATAGGTGTCGGCAATGACTTTATTCGATAGCATAATCGTGCTGATCGCGGTGGGTTTCGCCGCGGTTTCCATGTTGCCGAAAATCCGGAACAATTCCTGGTGGCATGCCACGGTCACGCCGCTGGCCTCGATCATCGGTAGCGGGTTTCTGGTGATTGCACCGCTTCTGGCCGATGTTGCGGGCAGCAATGCTGTGGCCGCCATGGCTTTGATCGTTCTGCTTGCCTATGCAATCGGGCATGCTATCCGTTTCAATATTCTGAATAGTGAACAACTGGTCGAAAACCCGAGCGGCCCGCGTGGATTGACCGTTGCGGGAAAGATTTCCGACCTCGGGCTGACGATTGCCTATGTGATTTCGGTGGCATTCTACATCCGCTTGCTGGCCTCCTTTGCGCTGTCACTGACCCCGTGGACCGCGGCGGGATACGAGGACCTTCTGGCCACGGGAATTCTGGCCGCGATCGGGTTGATTGGCTGGGTTCACGGCTTGAAGGGGCTGGAGTTTGTCGAGACGATCTCGGTTTCCATCAAACTGTCGATCATTATCGCCCTGCTGGCTGCCCTGTTCTGGCACAATAAAGGGACCGGCCAATGGAGCGCCGATCTGGCGCCCGCGGACAAGGATGTCTGGACCCGTTTGCGGATGCTGGGGGGCATGCTTCTGGTCGTGCAGGGGTTTGAAACCTCGCGCTATCTGGGGGCGGCCTATCCGGCAAAGATGCGCGAGAAAACCATGCGCTGGGCACAGATTTCCAGTGGCGCGATCTATCTGGTGTTTGTCGCTCTGGTCGTGCCGGTTCTGGTCTATCTGCCCGCGGGCAAACCGGACGAGACCGCCATCATTGGTATTACCAGCCATGTGGCATGGGTATTGCCCTATATGCTGGTGTTCGCCGCCCTGATGAGCCAGCTTTCCGCCGGCATCGCCGATACCGTCGGGGCAGGGGGACTGGTGGTCGAGGAGACCCGCAATCGCATCCGCGAACGTCTGGCCTATCCGATCCTGATTGCTTTTTCCATCGCCCTCATCTGGTTGTTCAATATCTTCGAGGTGATCGCCATCGCCTCGCGGACGTTTGCATTTTACTATATGATGCAGACGATCATCGCCTTTATGGTAGCGCGGAAAACCTTAACGGGACGTAAACGGATCGCGCAGCAAATCTGGTTTGCATCGCTTGCGATCCTTCTCGCCCTGATCGTTCTGTTCGCGCTTCCGGCCGAGTAAGGCTTTTCCTTGCACCCGTTTCGCGCTAGGTCTGGCCTATGAGCGACCTTTTCGACCAGCACCCCGAGGCCCTGCCGCCGCAAACTCCGCCGAGTCCATTGGCGGATCGACTGCGGCCCCGTCGTCTGGCGGATGTGATCGGGCAGGAGCATATCCTCGGGCCCGAGGGGCCGCTCGGGCAGATGTTGCTGCATGGCAACCTGTCCTCGCTGATCCTCTGGGGGCCGCCGGGGGTGGGCAAAACCACAATCGCGCGCCTTCTGGCGGATGAAACCGATATGGCCTTCGTGCAGATCAGCGCGATTTTCACCGGCATGCCGGAACTGCGCAAGGTTTTCGAGGCGGCGAAACTGCGCCGCCAGAATGGCAAGGGTACGCTGTTGTTTGTCGATGAGATCCACCGTTTCAACAAGGCGCAACAGGACGGGTTTCTGCCGCATATGGAGGATGGCACGATCCTGCTGGTCGGCGCGACCACCGAAAATCCCAGTTTCGAGTTGAACTCCGCCGTGCTGTCGCGCTCGCAGGTGATGATACTGGAGCGCCTGACGCCCGTCGAGCTGGAGCTGCTGGTGCAGCGGGCGGAAAAGGAGATGGAACGGCTTCTGCCGGTGACGGCCGATGCGCGCGAGGCGTTGATCGAGATGGCGGATGGCGATGGCCGCGCGCTCCTTAACCTGCTGGAGCAGGTGTTCACATGGAAGGACAAGGTCGACCGCGACGCCCTGTCCAGACGTCTTTCGCGGCGCGCGCCGAAATACGACAAATCGGGCGAGGAACATTACAATCTGATCTCCGCCCTGCATAAATCGGTGCGCGGCTCCGATCCGGACGCGGCGCTCTACTGGTTCGCGCGTATGTTGCAGGGCGGCGAGGACCCGCGCTATCTGGCCCGCCGCATCACCCGCATGGCAATCGAGGATATCGGGCTGGCCGATCCGGATGCGCAACGGCTGTGTCTCGATGCCTGGCAAACCTACGAACGGCTCGGCTCGCCGGAGGGCGAACTGGCGCTGGGGCAGGCGGTGATGTATCTGGCGCTGGCGCCGAAATCGAATGCTTCCTATGCCGCGTTCAAGAACGCCATGTCGGCGGCGAAGCAGACCGGCTCGGCCCCGCCGCCGAAACATATTCTCAATGCGCCGACCGCGATGATGAAGGAACACGGCTTCGGCGACGGCTATGAATACGATCACGATGCCGAAGACGGGTTTTCCGGCCAGAACTATTTCCCCGAGGATATGCACCGCGGCGTTTACTATCTGCCGGTGGAGCGGGGTCACGAGCGCGAATTGAAAAAGCGTCTGGACTATTTCGCGCGCCTGCGTGCCAAGCGCAAGGGTTGACAATTCCCCCGCGCGGGCTTTGAACAGCGCCAAAGGAGAAATCATGTCCACAGTTCTACAAGTTGCCCTTGGTGGCGCCATCGGAGCCTCGGCCCGCTATCTGAGCGGAGGGGTGATCCTGCGCGCTTTGGGAAGCAATTTTCCTTATGGCACGATGTTCGTGAATGTCGTCGGGTCCTTCCTGATGGGCCTGCTGGCGGTTTACCTGATGGAGCGGATGGACGGCAGTTTCGGACGCTTTGCACCGTTTCTTATGACGGGCGTCATGGGCGGCTTTACGACCTTCAGCGCCTATTCGCTCGATGCGCTTTACCTGATCGAGCGGGGGCGCTTTGCGGCGGCGACGGTATATATGGGCGGCTCGGTTCTGCTTGCAATCGCCGCGCTGTTTGCCGGCATGACATTGGCGAGGGCGTTCGCATGAGCCAGGTCCAGTATCTCGAAGTCGATGCGGATGGCGAGGACCAGCGCCTCGATCGCTGGTTCCGCCGGATTTTTCCGCATATTCCGCAGGGGCGGATCGAAAAGATGTGCCGCAAGGGCGAGATTCGTGTTGATGGCGGGCGGGTGAAAACCTCGACCCATCTGGCCGAGGGGCAAAAGGTGCGGATCCCGCCGCTGCCGACCGCGGACGAGACGCAGCGCAAGCGCGCGGAACACAGTGCCGTTTCCGATGCGGATGCGGAGATGATCCGCAACTGCGTGATCTACAAGGACGACGATATTATCGTGCTGAACAAACCGGCGGGATTGCCGGTGCAGGGAGGCTCGGGCCAGACGCGCCATATCGACGGTCTGGCCGAGGCGTTGACGTTCGGAAACGACAGAAAGCCGCGGTTGGTGCATCGGCTGGACAAGGACACCTCCGGCGTTCTGCTGCTGGCCCGTAACGGGCGCGCGGCCAAGGGTTTGGCGAAGGCGTTTCAGGACAAGACCACGCAGAAAATCTACTGGGCGCTGGTGGCGGGGCATCCCGAACAGAATATCGGCACCATCCGGTTCGGTCTGGTGAAACAATCCGGTCACGGCCCCAATAATGCGGGCGAGAAGATGGTGTGCATTCCGCCGAACAAGATCGACGAAACGCCGGGGGCCAAGCGCGCCACCACGGATTTTGTGGTGATCGAGAGCGTCGGCAAGCGCGCCACATGGGTCGGCCTTGCGCCGATCACCGGCCGCACACACCAGCTGCGCGCGCATATGGCCGAGATAGGCTGCCCGATTGCGGGGGATGGCAAATACGGCGGTTCCTCGCAAGTGAACGAGGGCGAGGGCTGGGGCGCGCAGCTTGGCGGTGCTATCAGCCGCAAAATGCACCTGCACGCGCGATCGATCTCTCTGAAACACCCGCTTACCGGCAAGGAGATGTTCTTCGAGGCGCCGTTGCCGGAGCATATGCAGCGCACTTGGGAATTCTTCGGCTGGGATCTGAAGTGGGCACCGAAAAACCCGTTCGAGATTTACGAATGAGCGGTTTGCGTCTGGTTGTGTTCGATATGGACGGCACCCTGATCGATTCGCAGGCTTTTATCCTCGCGGCGATGAAACGGGCCTTTGCCAAGGCGGGTCTGCCCGCACCAAAGGATAGCGAGGTTCTGGCGATCGTCGGCCTGTCGCTGGAAGAGGCCGTCTCGACCATTGTTCCGCAACTGACGCCCCGCGAGGCCAGCGAAGCGGCGGATTTGTATCGCGAGAGTTTTATCGAATTGCGGGCAGAACGTGGTGGCGAGGCGACCTCGGCCCTTTACCCCGGCGCGCGGGCGGCGCTGGAGCGTTTGCACCGTCAGGACGAAACCCTGCTCGGCGTAGCTACCGGCAAGGCGCGGCGCGGGCTGGACCATGCCTACAGTTCCCACGACCTCGGCCATTTTTTCGTGACCAGCCAGACGGCGGATGACCACCCGTCGAAACCGCACCCCGCGATGCTGGAGCGGGCGCTCTACGAGACGGGATGCGAGGCGGAACGGGCGGTGATGATTGGCGATACGGAATTCGATATTGCCATGGGCAACGCCGCCGGTTTTGCGACCATTGCGGTAAGCTGGGGCTACCACCCTCTGGAACGTCTGGCGCAGGCCGATTATCTGATTGACGATTTCGCCGCGCTTGATGCGGTTCTGGATGATATCTGGAGAAGCTGATATGAACACCCCGCTCAACAAACGTTTCTGGACAGAGGTCTCGGTGGCTCGTGAAGATGACGGGTTTGCCGTTCTGCTCGACGGGCGCCCGTTAAAGACTCCGGCCAAGGCGGCGCTGCTGGCGCCGAATGAAGCGCTGGCGCAGGCTATTGCGGAAGAGTGGCAGGCGGTAGAGGAGAAAATCGATCCGCGCAAAATGCACCTGACCCGTTGTGCCAACGCGACGATCGACAAGGTTTTCAATGAACATGCATCGGTTGCCGCGATGCTGGCTGAATATGGTGCCACCGATTTGTTGTGCTATCGGGCCGAAAGTCCCGCGAGGCTCGCGCAACGACAGCAGGATGCGTGGGATCCCCTACTGGAGTGGCTGGAAAAAACGCACGGTGTTGAACTGAAAACCACCGCCGGAGTCATGCATATTCCCCAGTCCGAGGCAGGGCAGGCGAAGTTGCGCGAACTGGTGTTGGCGTTCGATCCGTGGCGTATGACCGCGCTGCATGATCTGGTGACGATATCCGGTTCTCTGGTTCTGGCGCTGGCGGTGGCGGAGAGGTATCTGTCTCCACCCGAAGCGTGGAAAATCGCGCAGATTGACGAGGCTTGGCAGGAAGAGCAGTGGGGCGTGGACGATGAATCGCGCGCTGCGGCCGAACTGAAGTATGGTGATTTCCTGAAGGCGGCCCGATTGCTGGATTTATTGTCTGGTGCGAATCCCGAAACCACCAACTGAGTCCCGAACTGATTCCTTCGGGCGCGATGTGTTTGTGCCGAAAATTGCGGCATCAAGGTCCGCGAGATGCAAAAAAATTGTTCTGGCGCGAAAAAAGTACAAGTTCGGAAAATCAATTCATCCTGCTGATTATTGCTATCAGCAGCGGTTATGCAATCATATTGGTCAGACGTGCTGACCATATTACCCGTACCCATTCACCGAATAGTGTTGCGCTATACGCAAAGCGCTTGCAGGCTGGCTCTGTGTGGCAATGGTGTCTGCGGAGCTTCCAGTCAGACAGGTTATCCACATGACTCCTTTGATTATTTCGAGACACGCCTATGGGTACTACCGTGTAGCGTGTGTGATCAGGCGACGGTGAGGATAAATGGTCATACTTGCTGACTAATCGACGTTCTGCGTGTTTCGCTTGACCAAACACTCAACAATTGTTCAAACTGCCGGGGTTGCGTCCCTTGCGGTCGCGCGATCTAAATTCAGTTCCGGTTGCAAGACCGGTATTCGGCCCGGAATCAATTCGGGCATCACCAGGATGAGGTAAAAATGAAAAACACTGTATTCTTTGGCACAGTCGCTGCTGCTGCCAGTCTCGCAGCAGGTCTGGCTTCCGCCGGCACGCTCGATGACGTAAAGGCAAAAGGCGAACTGGCTTGTGGCGTATCCACCGGTCTCGTGGGCTTCGCTGCTCCGGATGCGAACGGTAACTGGGAAGGCTTCGACGTTTCTGTATGTCGCGCCGTTGCAGCCGCTGTTCTGGGTGACGCGAACGCTGTTAAATTCGTTCCGACAACCGGTAAAACCCGCTTCACCGCGCTGGCTTCCGGCGAAATCGACATGCTGGCCCGTAACACTACATGGACCTTCTCCCGCGATGTTGACCTGAAGTTCACCTTCGTTGGCGTCAACTACTATGACGGCCAGGGCTTCATGGTTCCCAAAGAGCTGGGTGTAGGCTCCGCGAAAGAACTCGATGGCGCAACTGTTTGTATCCAGACAGGTACCACCACCGAGCTGAACCTCGCTGACTACTTCCGTTCCAACGGCATGTCCTACGAGCCGGTTCCGATTGAAACCAACGCAGAAGCCCAGCAGCAGTTCCTGGCTGGCGCTTGTGACGTGTTCACCACAGACGCTTCCGGCCTGGCCGCGACTCGTGCGACTTTCGAAAATGCAGACGACTACATGCTGCTGCCGGAAATCATCTCCAAAGAGCCGCTCGGTCCGCTCGTACGTCAGGGTGACGAACAGTGGGGCGATATCGTTCGCTGGACTCTGAACGCACTGATCACAGCTGAAGAGCTGGGTGTGACTTCTGCCAACCTCGACGAAATGTCTGCCGGTACCAACAACCCGGAAATCAACCGTCTGCTCGGCACCGAAGGTGACCTCGGCGGTATGTTCGGCCTCGACAAAGAGTGGGCCAAACGTGCGATTGCCGTTTCCGGCAACTACGGCGAGATCTTCGAGAAAAACATCGGCGAAAACACTGCAATCGGTCTGGCCCGTGGCCTGAACGCACAGTGGAAACAGGGTGGTCTGATCTACTCCCCGCCGTTCCGTTGATCTGAACGACACTATCTGGGGCGCGCCATCGGTGCGCCCCAAGCATATCTTCTTTAATTTTTCCGAACCCGCCGCAGCAGACAGAGGGGAATAACCCTTCGCAAAGTATCTGGGCAGGTTTATCCGCAGGAGGGGAGAGCCATGTCAATGGCTGACCAGAAGGCAAACCAGTCGTTCAGTCTGGGGATGCTGATTTATGATACGCGCTATCGCGCGATGACCATTCAGGTGGTTGCATTGATTCTGTTCATGCTGGGCGCCGCCTGGCTGGTGAACAATGCCGCACAAAACCTTGCCGCGCTGGGCAAGCCGCTGAGCTTCGGGTTTCTGGCACAGCCGGCGGGATACGATATCAACCAGCGCCTGATTGAATATACATCCCAGAGCACCAACGGCCGTGCCGCGCTTGTCGGCTTGCTGAACACGCTCCTTGTGGCCTTTCTCGGCTGCCTGCTGGCGACGCTCCTCGGGGTGATCATCGGTGTTCTGCGCCTGTCGAAGAACTGGCTGGTTTCGCGCCTGATGACTGTCTACATCGAGATTTTTCGCAACGTGCCGGTCCTTTTGTGGATCGTGTTCTCGATGGCTATTTTTATCGAAAGTTTTCCGGCGCCACGCGAGTTTCGCGGAGCGAACGCCACGGCCTCGATGGTGCTGAACGATACCGTCGCTTTCACCAACCGCGGGGTCTATATTCCCAAGGTGGTGTTCGACAACGGCTCTATTGTCGTTATTCTGGTCTTTCTGGCTTCTCTGGTCGGGATTTGGGCCTTTGGGCGCTGGTCGCGTAAACGTCAGGAAGAAACCGGACAGATATTGCCAAATTTCTGGATCAAACTCGGTATCTTCTTTGTTCCGGCAATCATCGCTCAACTCGTGATGGGGAGCCCGATCAGTCTGACATACCCCGAGTTGAAGGGCTTCAACTTCGCCGGCGGTTTGCATCTCAGAAACTCTCTGATTTCGCTTTGGCTGGCGCTGTCGCTCTATACGGCGGCGTTTATTGCCGAAGCCGTGCGCGCGGGGATCATGGCTATCTCGAAAGGCCAGACAGAGGCTGCCGCAGCGCTGGGGCTTCGCTCCAACCGGATCATGCAGCTGGTTGTTCTGCCGCAGGCCATGCGGGTTATTATTCCGCCGCTGATTTCGCAGTATCTCAATCTGACCAAAAACTCCTCACTGGCGATTGCCGTGGGGTATATGGACATCACCGGCACCCTGGGCGGCATTACGCTGAACCAGACAGGTCGCGAGATGGAATCGGTTCTGTTGCTGATGTTGATTTATCTTGCGATTTCGTTGTCGATTTCGACGGTGATGAACATTTACAACAACTCCGTAGCGCTTAAGGAGCGGTAATATGAAAAATATATCTTATGTCCGCACCGAAATGCTGCCCGAGCAGGATCCGCCGCTTGGCGAAACCGGTGCTATCAAATGGGTGAAGGAAAACCTGTTTTCCGGCTGGTTCAACACCATTCTTACCCTTCTGGGGTTGGGGGCAGTGTTCTTCATTCTTGCGGAATCCCTGCCT
Source organism: Paracoccaceae bacterium (assembly GCA_015485375.1). Lineage (GTDB taxonomy): Bacteria > Pseudomonadota > Alphaproteobacteria > Rhodobacterales > Rhodobacteraceae > NORP23. The sequence continues at coordinate 18,664 of WFTU01000448.1, forward strand.
TGGCTGCTGGACAGCACCTGGAACGCGGATTCCCTGAACGAGTGTCGCGAGCTTGCCTCCGGCGCCTGCTGGGCGGTTATCAACGAACGATTCCCGCAGCTTATTTTCGGGTTCTATCCGAATGGTGAAGGAGGCTCGACCGACGAGCGTTGGCGCGTCATTCTGGCATTTGTGCTGCTGCTGGTTGCTGTTGCGCCGGTTCTGTTCGACAAGCTGCCGCGCAAAATGGTTTGGTTCTCCGCAGTGTATCCGTTCCTCGGGTTCTGGCTGCTTTGGGGTGGTACGATCTGGGGGCCTCTGATGGCTATTGCCGGTTTCGCTATCGCCTATCTTCTGTATCGCGTGCTTGCGCCGATAGCGGGTAACCTGACAGCGGTTATAGTATCAATACTGGGGCCGATCATCTGGTGGCTGTTCCTTGCGGGACCGCTTGCCGGTGCTCTAGGCGACATCGCTCCGATCGGCTTGCAGGAAGTGCCTTCCTCGAAATTCGGTGGATTGGCGCTTTCGCTGACCATTGGTGTTTCCGGTATCGCGCTGTCCTTCCCGCTCGGCGTGTTGCTTGCGCTGGGTCGCCAGTCGAACCTGTTCATCATCAAGACGCTCTCCGTCGGGTATATCGAGTTTATTCGCGGCGTGCCGCTGATTACCCTGCTGTTCGTGGCGTCGGTTCTTCTGAACTACTTCCTGCCGCCGGGTACCAACTTCGATATCATCCTGCGTGTGGTCATCATGGTGACGCTGTTCTCGGCTGCCTATATGGCCGAGGTGATCCGTGGCGGTCTCGCGGCCTTGCCGCGTGGCCAGTATGAAGCGGCCGATGCGCTCGGTCTGGATTACTGGAAAGCCAACCGGCTGATCATCATGCCGCAGGCACTCAAAATCGCAATCCCCGGCATCGTGGGTACCTTTATCGGCCTGTTCAAGGATACGACGCTCGTGTCCATCATCGGTCTCATGGATCCGCTGGCGCTTACCAACGCCATCCGTGCCGACCAGGACTGGAACGGTATCGTATGGGAACTCTACCTGTTCGTAGCGCTCATGTTCTGGGTCTTCACATTCTCCATGTCCCGCTATTCGATGTATCTGGAGCGCAAGCTTCAGACCGGACACTAATCAGGAGCTATTAATAAAATGTCTACTGCTACTCAAAAAGAAGTCGACCGTTCCGGCATGCAAGTGTCCGACGAAGTCGCGATCCAGATCACGGATATGAACAAATGGTATGGTGCCTTTCACGTTTTGCGTGACATCAACCTGACCGTCTATCGCGGGGAACGTATTGTTGTGGCCGGTCCTTCCGGATCCGGCAAATCGACGCTGATCCGTTGTATCAACCGTCTGGAAGAGCACCAGAAGGGCCAGATCATTGTCGACGGGACCGAGTTGACCTCGGACCTGAAAAACATCGACAAGATCCGGCGCGAGGTTGGTATGGTGTTCCAGCACTTCAACCTGTTTCCGCATCTGACCATTCTGGAAAACTGCACGCTTGCGCCGATCTGGGTGCGCAAAACGCCCAAGAAAGAGGCCGAGGAAATTGCAATGCATTTCCTCGAAAAGGTGAAAATCCCCGAGCAGGCGCTGAAATATCCGGGCCAGCTTTCGGGTGGCCAGCAGCAGCGTGTGGCAATCGCCCGTTCGCTCTGCATGAAGCCGCGCATTATGCTGTTCGACGAACCGACATCGGCCCTTGACCCCGAGATGATCTCGGAAGTTCTGGACACGATGGTGGAACTCGCCGAAGAAGGCATGACCATGATCGTGGTGACCCACGAGATGGGCTTTGCCCGTAAAGTGGCCAACCGCGTTATCTTCATGGATGCCGGCCAGATCGTGGAGCAGAACGAGCCGGAAGAGTTCTTCAACAATCCGCAGAACGAACGCACCAAACTGTTCCTGAGCCAGATTCTGGGACACTGATATTTTGCCCCCGCGCGGGGCAATTGAGAACTGGAAGGGCGCGACTGGCTATGCTATGTCGCGCCCAATCTCTTTTGCAGGACCGATCGCATGAATGTTTTCGCCGAAATCAACACGCTGGTGTTGGATAGTCTGGACTCGCTGGTTTCCGAGGGCGCATTGCCCGAAGGCCTTACCTTCGCCAACGTCGCCGTAGAGCCGCCGCGCGATGCAGCGCATGGTGATATGGCCACCAACGCCGCGATGGTTCTGGCAAAACAGGCCCGCATGAAGCCGCGTGACATTGCCGAGGCTTTGGCGGGCAAGCTGGCGACGGATCCGCGTGTGCTGAGTGCCGATGTGGCAGGGCCGGGGTTCCTGAACCTGCGGCTTGATCCGACCCTGTGGCTGGCGGTCGTTCCGGCTGCGATTGCTTCGGGGGCTGACTTCGGCCGCTCGAATGTAGGGGCACGGCGCAAGATCAACGTCGAATTTGTCTCTGCCAACCCCACCGGCCCGCTGCACGTCGGCCACACCCGCGGCGCGGTATTTGGCGATGCGCTGGCCGGTCTGCTGGATTTCGCGGGCTTCGATGTGACACGCGAATACTACATCAACGATGGCGGCGCGCAGGTCGATGTGCTGGCC
>WFTU01000449.1 GCA_015485375.1 Paracoccaceae bacterium
AAATACTGTTAAGCTACCTCAGAGAAAACCCGATCAGCTAGGCATGACCCTTTCGAATTCGTCGCCGAAACCCGCACCGATCGCGTGATGGATTTCGAAATCGGCATCGATCGTCTGGATCTGAGCGATTACGCCATGCTCTACAGCTACACCGATATCGCCATCACCCCGACCACCAACGGCGCGACGCTGGAAATAAACGGCGACACGCTGGTCCTCAACTCCATCGACGGCACCCCCCTCGATTTCGGCATGTTCTCGCAAGATGATTTTATTTTTGGCTGAATGGATCCTGCGGATATTTTACCGCCGCCAGATACAACCCGTGCGGCGGGCTGACCGGCCCGCAGGCCGCGCGATCCTTCGCCTCCAGCGCCGCGCGCACCTGTTCCGGCGGCCACGCTCCGGCACCGACGCGCTCCAGCGTGCCGATGAAACTGCGCACCTGATTGTGCAGAAAACTGCGGGCGCGCACATGGAAATGATACTCGGTGCCGAAATCGCGCGGCACCACCTCCACCCGCAATTCGTCCAGCGTTTTCACCGGCGAGGCTGCCTGACAGAGCGAAGACCGGAAGGTGGTGAAATCATGCTGCCCCAGCAGATAATCCGCCGCCTTCTGCATCGCTTCCGCATCCAGCACATGCGGGACCCGCCACGCCATGCCCTTGTCGAAGGTCATCGGCGCACGCCGCGACACGACGCGAAACAGATAGCGCCGCTCGACGGCCGAGAACCGCGCATGGAAATCGTCATCCACCCGCGCCACCGCCAGAATGGCCACCGGCGAGGGCTTGATATGGAAATTCAGCGCCTCGGTCAGGCGAAACGGCTCCCAGTCGCGCACCAGATCCACATGCGCCACCTGTCCGGTCGCATGCACACCCGCATCCGTGCGCCCTGCGCCCTGAATACCGGTGCAATCGGGATCAAGCTTGCGCACAGCCGCCTCGACCGTCCCCTGCACGGTGGCGAGGTCCAACTGGCGTTGCCAGCCGCAAAACGGGCGGCCGTCGTATTCGATTTTGAGCGCAAAACGGGGCATGGGCAGCACCTAGCGCGGATTCCGCCGTTTGCCAAGGGATTGTGGTATTTCGCAAATTGCTGATTATATGGTTTCGGCAACGAGCAAGAGGCCCGCATGGGAATTGGCAGCATCACGGATTCACTCAGCCGCGCCATCGAGGACGCGGCCGACGGTGTGGGAGAGATGTTCGAGCCGGTCGTGCGCCTCGGCGTCACCGGCCTGTCGCGCGCGGGCAAAACGGTGTTCATCACCTCGCTGGTCGCCAACCTGCTGGACCGCGGGCGCATGCCGCAGCTTCTGGCCGCGGCCGAGGGGCGGATCGCCACGGCGTTCCTGCAACCGCAGCCCGACGACACCATCCCGCGGTTCGACTACGAAACCCACCTCGCGGCGCTGACCGGCAGCCAGCCGCACTGGCCGCACTCGACCCGCTCGATCAGCCAGTTGCGGATCTCGCTGAAGGTCCGGCCGAAGGGGCTGCTCTCGGGCATGCGCGGCTTGCGCACCGTGCATCTGGATATCGTCGATTATCCGGGCGAATGGCTGCTGGATCTTCCCTTGTTGCAACAATCCTATGCCGAATGGTCCGAACAGACGCTGGCACAGGCCCGCACCCCCGCGCGCGCCGCGCTGTCGGCAAGCTGGCTGGCGGAGCTGGAACAAAGCGACCCGACCGCCCCGCTTGAGGAGGAAAAGGCGCAAACGCTGGCGCGCAGTTTCACCGTCTACCTTGGCAACGCGCGCGAAGCCGGATTTTCCGCCTGCGCGCCGGGGCGCTTCCTGCTGCCCGGCGACCTCGAGGGTTCCCCCGCGCTGACTTTCGCGCCGCTGGAGCCGCCGCTCAAACGTAAATCGAAAACCTTCTACGCCGAATTCGAGCGCCGGTTCGAGGCGTATAAACGCAAGGTCGTCAAACCGTTTTTCCGCAACCATTTCGCACGCATCGACCGCCAGATCGTGCTGGTGGACGCGCTCGGCGCCATCCACGCGGGGCCGCAGGCGGTGGAGGATTTGCGTGGCGCCATGAGCGACATCCTGACCAGCTTCCGGCCCGGAAAGAACACGTGGCTCTCGGGCATTCTCGGCAAGCGGGTCGAAAAAATCCTGTTTGCGGCGACCAAGGCCGACCACCTGCACCACAGCCAGCACCCGCAATTGCGCGCTTTCCTGCGCGAAATGCTGCGCGAGGCGAAGGACCGCGCCGATTTCAAGGGCGCGAAAACCGAAGCCATGGCCATTGCCAGCCTGCGCGCCACGGTCGAAACCACGGTAAAACACAACGGCGAGACGCTCGATTGCGTGCAGGGCGTGTTGCTGGATACCGGCAAGACCGCGGCCATGTATGCGGGGGATCTGCCCGATGATCCGGCGCATCTGCTCTCGCCCGCCAAACGCGGCGAGGCGGCGTGGCTGGACGGGGATTTCGCCGTCATGCGTTTCGCGCCGCCGGTGCTGAGCCGCAAGGAGGGCGCGGGCCTTCCGCATATCCGGCTCGACAAGGCGGCGGAGTTTTTATTCGGAGACAGGTTGTGAGCGAAAACGGAAAAACCCAGCGCGGGCCGGTGG